>JAILZF010000027.1 GCA_023512635.1 Alicyclobacillus sp.
ACTCGTACGTGGCCATGTACATCGGGGCGTTTGTGGCGTTCTCTGGTGCCGGCGGTCTGTTTACCGGGTGGCCTCTGCCGTTGGAGCGTTGGTCACAGGTCGGCTGGGTTGTCGCGCTCGACTGGCTGCACCGCGGGATTGCGCTCGGATTTGTCTTCATCTGTGTACATCTGGTGCGCATGGCTTGGCAGACGCGGCGTCAACGGCCTGATTTGCTGCGTGCCAGCGCCAGTGCCTTGTTCCTGGTGTTGGCGCAAGCGGTGAGTGGGGCACTGCTGCTGTCTTCTCACTTGGCGGTGTGGGCGTTCTTGCTGCACGTAACGCTAGTGACGGTGCTGGTCCTCTGCCTGTTTTACATGGGTCTGCAAGTTCTGCCTGACCCGGCAGCAAAGCGAGTGGCAGGGATTCATGGGTTGTCGCTGCGCCAGCAGGCGCGCCAACGAGCGGGGGCGTGAGGATGGGAAAACCAGTGACAGGGGTAGACCCGGCCGGCCAAGGACTGCCGGTCCGCGGCCGCGATTTACGGGCCGTGGAGCTGTTTCGAGATTTGTCTGACCAGGAATTGGCGCGCGTGCGTGCGCTGGCCGTGGAACGCCTAGTGGCCAAAGGAGAGTTGGTCTTTCTTGAAGGCCAGCCGCGTACCGCGGTGTACTTTATTCAGCGTGGATTGGTCAAGGTATGGAAAGTCGATGAGGAAGGACGCGAGCACATTGTCAGCATCCTGGGAGCGGGGCAGATGTTTCCCCATGTTGGGTTTTTTCAAGACAGTCCCTATCCAGGTACGGCGCAGGCAGTGGAAGCGAGCGTCCTTTTGGCCATCGACTGTGTGAAGTTTGACGAGCTGCTGGCGGCCTCGCCCGACATCACCCGTAAGCTGTTGCGCGTCATGGGTGAAAAAATCCTGCAGTTACAGGAGAAACTGCGGGAGTTGGCGGTTTTGGACGCACGTGCCCGTGTGCTGGCACTGGTCCGCCACCTGGCAGATGAATACGGCCACGTGCGGCCGGATGGGGTTCATGTGCATCTGCCGGTGACGCACAGCGAGTTGGCTCACATGGTGGGGTTGACACGGGAATCGGTCAACCGGATTTGGAACCAGCTGCGGCGTGAAGGTAAGCTGACGGGAGAGCGAGATGAGTGGGTGATCAGCTGGGACCTGTTGAGGTGACGAGGATGAATCTGTCAGGTCAAGCGGGACGGCCCAGGCCATCCGCTGTTGACCCGGTGGTGGGCCGATTGCCGCGGGTGCTGGTGGTGCTGGCCGGAGTCAATTTCGCCACCGGGGCCATCCTCGGGGCGTGGATGGCGGCAGATCCAAGCGCACGGCCGGTGTGGGCTGCCGTCCACGGTGAACTAAACCCGTACGGTTGGCTGACCTTGCTGATTTACGGCATGACGTATGCGGTGTTGGCGGTGTCTGCCGGATTGGTTCCGCCCTTGCCATGGCTCGGGTGGTTGCAGGCGGTGTGCGCCGAGACTGGGGTGTGGCTGGCCGGAGCCGGTTGGGGATGTCACCAACCACGGTGGGCCGGTCTCGGGAAGACCCTCGAAGCGCTTGCGGCCAGCATTTTTTTACTTAATATTTTAACATCTGTGGCACAGCGCCGCCGCCGTCCACTGGCGTTCAACCTACCGCCGGAGCTAACCTTTTTGACGCGGTCAGCCCGGTGGCAGGTGACTGACCGGATTGCCCAGCGGGGGACAGACGTGGCTCTGATGTTCTACCTGGTGGCCGCCTGGTGGCAGGCGGTGGCGGCGTTTCGTGGGCAGCCAAGTCCTAAGGTTGCGGTAGTGCTGGCTGATTTTGGCTGGTTGGCAGGGACGGTGTTGGCGGTGGCGCTGCACCTGTTGCCGCGCTTGCTCGACCGGCCGCTGTCGGCACGCTGGGCCGCCTGTGCACAGGTCTTATGGGGAATAGGTGTGCTGGGCTGTGCGGTAGCGGCGGGTTGGCCGGGTTCCCTGGAAGCCGCCGGCTCCATGGGGTCAGCCGTGCTGTGGCGTAACTGGGCGAGCCGCGGATTGGGGTTGGCCATCATGGTGTGGGCAGGAGGGTACTTAGTGAGCATTGCATCTGCCCGGCATACCCTGCCCCCGCGTTTACGCGCGGCAGCGCGCTGGGCATGGTTGGTGAGCTGGATGTACGCCTTGGTGCTGGGGGGAAGCCTGTTGGCAGGTGCGCCCCTGAATTCGCTTCGTGTCTATCACCTGCTGTTTTTAGGGTGGATCAGCACCTTGGTGTACGGGGTCGGGTGGGGATTGTTCCCTGTTTTGTTCCAATTGCCGGTGCCTGGACATCTTGCACGAGGGCAAGTAGCCCTGGCTGCGGTGGGAACTGCAGGCCTGTTGCTAGGCTTTGCTGGCAGTGGCCGGTGGTCTAGTCTCTTAGCTCATGAGTGTCTGGCGGCAGGGGGTTGCCTGGCAGCCGCTGCGGCGCTGTGGTTCTTGCTGTACTGGCCGCTGGCCTTGTGGCAGTCCCGGCACAAGGACGCCAAGATGCGGGCATAAGAAGCCTGCGTTGGTGTGACCCTGCGCACAGTAGGTGTGCATGTGCTCTGCCATACTGCTGCTGACGCCAATCCCAGAGGAGGACGTACCATGAGTGAAACGACTGACTCCTACGCAGCCGTCTTGGATGTACGCCAGTTTGCACCCCCCGCCAAACACGCCACGATTTTTGCAGTTTTGGCGGGGTTGTCTGCCGGCGGTCAGCTGTTGCTCGTCAATGATCACGACCCGCGTCCATTGTATTACCAGCTCCAAGCTGAGCACCCGGAGGAGTTTGACTGGACCTACCAGGAGCAGGGCCCTGAGCGTTGGCAAGTGGTGATTACTCGCCGTTGAGCAGGCGCTCCCGCGGAACAAGGGTGGCCAGCCTAGCAGGGTTGCTTGGGTGCCGAGCAGACAGCAGGTCACTTCGGTCATGCGCGCCCGTCGGCCTGGCAGGCTTGTTTCCCGTGCGTGCTATCAGATTGGTTTTAACTCGGACAGGCGAGCTGCATCTATGGACGTTGGGAGAAAACTTGATGAAATGGTGACGTGAAGGAGGGATGGCGATGGCCAGAGCAGTGGTCGATTTGGATGTGCGTGAGATGTTGCGTGCCAAAGAGGAACCGTTTCAGCGGATTATGGAGACGGTGTCTGGGTTGGGCCCTGAGGATGTGTTTCAGTTGCATGCCACCTTCCGTCCAGACCCGTTAATTCGTGTCCTTGGCAAACAGGGCTTTGCCCATGCCGTGGTACAAGCAGGGGACGACCACTTTATTGTCCAATTTTACCACCCAGATGGGGCAGAGGGAGAGGGGGGAGCCGCCAAACCGCGTTTTCACCTGGACAACCGCGGTTTGGAGCCACCGCAGCCGATGCTGCGTACCCTTGGGTTTTTGGAGGAGCATCCCGCCTGTCAGACGGGTGAATTAGAACTTGAGATTTGGAACGACCGCGTCCCAGCCTTTTTGCTCCCCGAACTGACGGACCGCGGTTATGCGTATGAGATTCTTGAAGAAAATCCGGACGGAGCGCGCGTGCGCATTTACCGCGCCTCCTAAGGGGGGCGAACGGTTGTGGACGAGAAGCAGGCTCAGCATGGTGTCAGGGTGGTGCCTGGGCTGGGCGGACCTGGAGCCAATGCGGGGGTACACGTACCGAAGCTCTCACTGCCGTTGCGCTATATGGGATTGGGCTTAGCCGGTTGGCTGGCGTTTGCTGCTGCTCTGGTCGCACAGGCAACGCGGGTAGCGGGAGGAGATGTGTTGGGACCGGCCGGCGTAGCCACGGTCCATCTGCTGACGTTGGGCGCCCTCTTGTCCTTTGTCCAAGGCGCGGTCTACCAGCTCACCACCGTAGCTTTTTTGGTTCCGCTCGCCTGGCAGCGCGGCGCGAGCTGGAACGTCGGATTGTACGGCGTGAGTATTGCAGGCTTGATTGTTTCCATGGCCGTCTGGTGGACGCCGGGACTGGCGCTTTTTGGGGCGGGTGCAACCCTGGCGGTATGTATCTATGCCGTGATTGAGCTGCTAACGGTGCATCGCTCGACTGTCCACGGACCCATGCGCTGGTTTGTGACCGCTGCCCACGTATACCTGTTGGCAGCGGTCAGCGCAGCTCTGTTGCTCGCCCTGGCTCCGACTGTAGGTGCGCTGAACCACTGGCTGTTACCGCTCTTGGCCACTCATATCCTGTTGGCCATCGGTGGGTTTTTTACCCTGTTGGTCATGGGCTTTAGCCTGAAACTGCTGCCGATGTTCACACTCGCTCACGGCTACTCCGAGCAATGGCAGGCACGGGCCTGGTGGGCGGCCCAGCTCGCCCTGTGGCTGTTGTTGGCAGGCATCTGGAGCGGTTGGCGGGTGCTGCTCATGCTAGGGGCAGCGGCCGGCTTGGCGGCGTTCGTATGCCAGGCGCTGCAGGTCCGGGACATCCTGCGCAAGCGCCTCCGCAAGCGCACCGAGTGGCCCATCCGCGGTGCCTTAGCCGCGGCGGCGGCAGGCAGTTTGGCGCTGTTGGCTCTGTTGGTGCAAGCGGGCGGGGCATTTGGCATGGCCGGATGGACGGCGGCGGTGGCGTTTGACCTGTTGGGCTGGGTGGCGCTGTCTGTGCTGAGTTATGCCTATAAAATTGTCCCTTTCTTGGTCTGGACGGCTCGCCGTAGCAACCAGGCCAAACCGGTTGGCGGACCCTTGATTGCCCAGCTGTTGCCGCCCGCGGCGGCGCGCTGGCCGCTGACTGGGTTTGCCGTTGGCTTGTCCTTGCTGGCTGTGAGCAGTGCCTGTGCTTGGCGGACGGGTGCACTAACGGGGGCTTGTCTGATGGCCGCCGCACTGTGCGGGGTGTGTGTCCAGTTGGCATGGGTGATGATGGGGCGTTCATGGAGCCAAGGAGGTGGCCAGGTATGATTGACCTGAACGAAGTGCGTGAGCGATTGCGTGAGGTATATGACCCAGAAATCGGGATCAATGTCGTAGATCTGGGTTTGATTTACGAAATGGTAGAGCTGGACGAAGGCCACCTGTATATACAGATGACGATGACGACTCCAGGCTGCCCGGCGCACGATACACTGCGCGACGCAGTAGAGTGGGCGGCGGCACAAGCACCAGGGGTGGCGATGGTCGAGGTGGACGTGGTGTGGGATCCGCCGTGGACTCCGGACAAGATGACGGAAGAGGCCAGGTCGCTGCTGGGGTTGTAAACAGCAGCCTGGCCTCCAGGGAATCACAAGGAATCCTCAAGGCTTAGTTGTGTGGCGGGTCTGGCGGCCGGGGACCACCGATGGTCAGGACGTGCAACAAAGCCCGCGACAAGACCACGCTGGCAGCACAAAACAACAGCGCACTGAGCAGACCGAGAGCAAGTGCCGCACGGCTGGCTGCCACAGGGCAGGCCCAGGCGGCGACGCCTGCGGCCACACCGGCCCAGTGCAAGCCCAGGGCCCAGCGCGCTTGGCGCGGCGGCACCATCTCGTCAATCAGGGGCGCTGTTTTGCGTTCGGGGCGTTTGCTAAAGCGGTATTCAAACCACAAAAACGGTACGATTTTTTGGGCGTACGCTTGTACTAGCGGCAAGAGACCGGCAAATAGCATACACCACCCGCCAAAGGCCCACAGCCGTTGCCAGCCGGCCACCACGCCCAGGGCCACGGCCACTTGACCCAGGATGAGACCACCACTCGCCCAGAGGGCAGCGGTGACCGGCAAGACGTGGCGTTGCCGTTTGCTGGCGCGCAGAATACGGATCAAGTCGCGTACAAACAGGGCCAGGGCGGCAGCCAGCAAAAGTGCGCCAAGCCAAATCAAACCGCGTGCTACAGGGGATTCGGCTGCGCTGCTCGCCGGCTCGTAGGATGTGCACCAGAGACCAGCGAGCCAGGCGGCCAATCCGCCACAGTACAATCCCACCGCCCGTCCGGGGGTAGTCCCGTGCAGCGGACTGACGGCAAACATCGGCAGCAGCTTGTAAGTGAGTGCCATGACCAGAGCCCCCCACCAGCCAAAACCGGCCAACATGGCGTGCGTCCCCACGACTGGGAGGCGCAGAGCAGGCGGCCAGAGCGCCTGGACGAGGCCAAGCAGCAGCACGACCCAGAGGACACTGAACGGTAGGAGCAGCGCACGGTGGACCGCTGTCTTGTTGCGCGCGCGCTGGTAACTGTGCATCAGCAGTCCGAACAGTCCGGCGCCAGCCAGCACGACCAGTGTTCCGCCTGCGGCCACCCAGGACCAGCGGCCTGCGGCAAAACCGGCGCTCAACCATAAAGCGCCCAGCAACTGCAACGGCAGGTGCCAAACCAGAACGTGGCGCGGCAAGGGAGGGGCTTGGAACGCAATCGGGATGAACTGAAAAAGGACACCCCAGGCGCTGGTCAGCAGAGTACCCACGGCCAAGTCGTGAAGGATGGCCAAGGTGAGTGGGGTGGCGGTCACCCCTAGCCGCCACTCGGGCCAGGCCTGGGCGGTCGCCAACAGACCGGGCCAACTCACCCATTGACCTATTAACAAGTACCAGACGGTGGGTGACAGGTGTTTCTTGGTGGACGTTTCCATGATACCACTCGTCCTGTCAGCGCCGGGCCCGCAGGCTGAGCACCAGCGAGATGACAGACAACACGAGGGCTGCAACGGCGGCGACGGTTTGCCAGGGGTGAGTGGGGGGGACCGTGGTCTCACCTGCAGCCGGGGATGTGTGAGGGACGGTTAGGTTGGCAGTGCCGGCAGGGGAGATGCCCGTTGACGCAGCCGCCAGGACCTGCGTGATCGAATGCGGCGTATCTGTCCCTGGAGCACCCGTCCATTCGACGATGGTGCCATCTTGATACTGTTGGAACGCGTTCCAGGCAAGAGGGCCGGGTTGGGTGGGGTTTTTGGCGATAAAGTGAAAGTCTTGGAATTGGCCAGGCGCGATCCCGCCGTTGGTGGCCGTCCAAATGACCGTGGTGATGCGTCCCGTACTGTCTTTTTGCTCGCTTACCGTCCAGCCGGGGAGGGGTTCGTACTGCTCGAACGTCGCGCCGGCAGGGATGGTTAACACCACTTTCACCGTGGGTTGCGGTTTTTCTGTGGGCACGCGCATCGTGTACTGCTCCCAGGCGTTTGCAGTGGACGTGGCAGGGGTCACCACAACGTGGGCCCAGGCGGTGCTGGCGGTCCAGGCGCTGGCCAGGAGGATGCCGGCAAGCCAACTTAAACAGCGCCGGGCAGGGCGGTGGGATGAATGAGTGCTAAGTATCACACCTGAACGACGGTGCATGCGGAATACCTCCCGGATCCAGGATAGGGAGCGGCCTGTTCCCAGCCCCCTGTTGCGACAAGGGGCTGGTGTGGGCAGGAAGGGTAGGCCAGGATCAAGAGCTGGCCAGCGGACTGCCCGTAAGAATGCGAAAGTCGCCGCTTAAGGTTTGCCAAGACGTGGTCAAGACGTCAAGATGCACCAACCAACGGCCAGACATGGTTAGATAAACACCGTCGGTGCGGTACACGCCGGCCGCGGCGGGCGTCAGGCGTGTGGTTTGCACGCCCATGTCCATGTCGAGCGAGGTAAACGTCAGCGTGACTTGCTGCACGTCCGTATCCGGGCGGCCGCCAGGGAGCGCGAGATGTACCTCGAATTGGTTGCGGCCCGCCAGGTTGGGCGTGATCTGCAGGCGGGCTTCTACACCGCCGGGCAAGACCTGGCTGGCTACAACAGGGCCAGGATTGGCTTCCGCCGTAGGCAGGTTGGTCAGGACGGCTGCCACCCCCAGCACCAGCAGACCGGTGACCGTCTCACCAGCCAAGCTCCGGCGCAACGCGGGCGGTTTGGCCGCCGGCTGTGCCGACGTGCGCCAGGTTTGCCAGACGTGGCCTGCGGCCAGTAGCAGCATCAGGACAAACAGCGCTAGCTTCAACAGCAGGGTATGACCGTAAGCGCTGTGGGTCAACGCGTACCAGGTCGGGATATGTAGCAAGGCGCTGTACATGCCTGTCCCGGCGACAACGATGACGCAGGCCAGTGCCCACAGACTAAACCGGCGCAGGGAGGGGATCAAGGAATGGGCGGCGGTGAGGTCGCGCCAGAGCAGCACCAGTCCGGTCAATCCGCCCACCCAGATGCTGGCGGCCGCCAAGTGCAGACCGTCCATCACCCCAGCCAGCACCGGTTGCGGGCTGGCCACCGCGTGGCCGGTCGCCGCTTTGATTCCTAACAACAGGGCACCCAACACCGCTCCGGCCAGCCCTGTCCAACGGCCAAACCCGTCTCCTTGCACATAGGTGACAGGGCCGAGCAATAAGACAGCCAAGAGTTCTGCAAACCAAAGGTTGCCAAAATGCGGGTTGGCCAGGGTGATTTGCAACTCACCCCACTGCAAGACGCGCCCCCAAGGCAATCCGGTGTCAAGGTGGGCTTGCAATGGTAGGCTGGCCAACACGGCCAACACCAGGACCATCCAAGCGCCCCAGAGCAAGCGCAGCAAACGCTGTTGTACGCGCGGGCTGTTACGCAAGGCTGCAGGTAACACAACCTGGCTTACCCAGATTCCCCCCAGGTATCCGGCGAGCCCAGTGTACAGCAGCCACCGGGTGAGGATCATGCCGGGTCCAGGCAGGTAACCGCTGGTGTTGGCTTGGGCAAGGGAAGGGGCGGGGCCGGTGCCGATGCGAAAGGGTATGGCTCCTTCTACGGGGTGCCCATCTGCGGAGATCACACGCCACTGAATGGTGTATAAGCCGTTTGGTAAGCCCGGTTTGAGGGTGCAAAGGAATTCTTGCGGCTGTTGCGGATGGATATGGCCGTCGCCTGCATCGACACGGTGGCCGCTGCTGTCCAACACCACCAGGTCGTTGGCGGTCGCTTGCACCGGTTCGTCAAACCACAGCACCACTTGGCTTGGGGCATGTGGCAACACCTGGTCCAAAGTGGGGCTAGAACGCACGATGTACGCGTGCGCCCATACGGGCTGAGCTACCAGGGCTAACCCAAACCAGACCCAGATCGCAGCCAAGAGGCACACCAGCCACCGCCAGGAAGGGATGAAACCTGCCAAAGACCGGCGCGTATGCACAAGGGGATAGGTGTGTCGCAGATGGAATCCCGCACCACCAGTCTGTACAGTGGACAGGCGGGGTTGTGCTGACGGAGGCATGGGAACTTAAGCCGCCTTTCTCGCAGGGAGATAGACATAATCTTGGCAAACTGATTAAGATTTTACCCCTATTTCATCTGTGGACAACCGTGCAACGGAGGGTTTTTCCTGCTCCAAACAGACTATTTTTGCTTGTTACAAAAGGACGTCAAGGGACAGGCTGGCGTTGATCTACTTGCACCATGTCGGGGGCAGGGATGGCGCGCATACTGAAGATAACGTCAAGCGTTGGTGAGGGATGGCCAATGAACGAGACAGCGATTCGTGTCAACTGGCGCCGAATGTGGTGTGTGTTGGCGTTTGGCTTGACCAATCCGGGCGCATGGGGATGGGCGGAGGCCCTTCCTGAAGTCCAGGGTTGGGTCACCGGGTTGCTCCCGCGCAACCGGGCGAAGGTGTTGGAGCGTGCGCTGGCGGACTTGGCCAACCTGCCGGCTGAAGAACGCGCCCAGCTGTACTGGCGGACGTTTGCGGGCGGACGCCGGCTGGCGTTAAGCAGGTTGGAATTCTCCGATACGCGGTACCAGCAAGCGGTTCGCACGGCGCTGCGCTTGCGCCTGAGTGCCGCGGGGTGGCCAACGGCTGCAGCGTCCAACGTCGATGCGTTGCCGGGGCTGATGGAGTTTCTGGCCAATGCACCGCGTCCAGACCTGTTGCAGGACCTTGAACAGCGGATCAAGGCAGCGTGTAGGAAGCTGGCCGGAGAGGTGCCGGACGACAATCCCTACCGCAGACTGCTGCAAATGGCCGGAGAATACTGGACGGAGGGAAAGCCGGTCCTCACGCAGCGGCCAACCCGCATGCCACCCAACCCACATTCTGGATAAAAGACGGCTGGGTCCTCTGTGCTAAGGTCGTACTTCCACAGTGAGCTGAGCAGGCCCTGCCGGGAGGGCCTGCTCAAGGGCTCTCTTGCCATGGTTGAGCTGTGTCGGGTTGGTTGAACGGCGGGAGCACGCCGCCGGCAGAACCGACGTTGATCATACGGTACACGGCACCGCGCACGCGTTGCAGGGCGGCTTCCCGCGCAAAACCAGGCAGGGATACGTTGGCCAACGCGGCGCTGGCGCAACGTACCATGGCATCGGCGCGGGCTTGGGTAATGTCGAGATGGGCGTGAAGGTCCTCGAGGTTGACCTCTCTGTGCTGTTCACTCCACCGTTGGGGGCCACCCAGCAGCTCCATCGCAAAGCGTTTGTAATACGGTTTTAAGTGCGAGATGTCCTCTGGATAGAGCGGGCCGAGATCTGGATCGGCCTTGACACGTTGCATAAAGTCATCAATCAACATGTCGAGTTTCGCCTCCCCGCCCAACCAGGAAAAAAGGGTTTTGCTGATCACACGCAGCACCTCCCCGACCTCGGATAGACCAGACTGACCGTTGATCACCCCCAGCATCCCCCAGTTGTGGCAGCATGATACGCAGTCTACACAGGCCGGACCGGACTAGTTCAAACGGGTCATTTACAGCGAGGGTGTGGTGCGCGAGGCTAGAGGAGAACACGTCGCGGGGCGTTCACCCGCGAACGTGGCAATGGGACGGAACAAGGGTGTGGATGATATTGGAAAGGAAGTGGGGCGCATGGCGTCAGCAGGAACGGTGGCGGCCGGAGCGGCGCGGACGACGACGAGGGCGACGAGCTGTTCGACGAGGCGATGGAGCTCGTGAAGAAGACCGCCACCGCGAAGTTCGATGAGACGGTGGAGGTCGCGGTCCGGCTCGGCGTGGATCCGAAGAAGCAGGATCAGCAGGTCCGCGGCGCGGTCGTCCTTCCTCACGGCACAGGTAAGACGCCGCGTGTGCTCGTGTTTGCGAAAGGCGAGAAGGCGCGCGAGGCCCAGGAAGCCGGAGCGGACTTCGTCGGCGACGATGATCTGATTCAGAAGATCTCACAGGGATGGCTCGACTTTGACGTCGCCGTGGCCACGCCGGACATGATGCCGGCGGTCGGACGACTCGGGCGCATCCTCGGCCCGCGCGGTCTGATGCCCAACCCGAAGACGGGCACGGTGACGTTCGATGTCGCGCGCGCCGTGAACGAAATCAAGTCGGGTAAGGTTGAGTATCGGCTTGACAAGGCGGGCATCATTCACTGCCCTATCGGCAAGGCCTCGTTTGAGAAGGAGCAGCTCGTTGAGAACTTCCGGACTTTGATGAGCGCGCTTGTCAAGGCGAAGCCGGCTGCCGCCAAGGGCACGTATGTGCGGGGCGTGACGGTGTCGTCCACCATGGGGCCTGGCATCCGCGTCAATCCGCAGCGCGCGGCTGTGGGCGAGTGAGGTCGAGCGTTGGCCATTTTCGTGGCCGTATGATATAACATCCATAGCGAAAGGCCGTAGACAGCAGGTCTGCCCTCCGGGCAGTGAAAGTTGCCTGCCGAGGCGTTTCCCGCACCGATGTGCTTGCGCATGTCGAATTTGGTGGGCGCCTCGCGTCGTCGAGGCGCCTTTCGCTGTGTATAAGTGACATTTTGCGGGGAGGTGGGCGGTTTGGCGATTCGCCGTGCCGAGAAAGAGCAGATCGTGCAGTCCGTCGCCGAACGGATGCGCCGCAGCAAGAGCATCGTGCTGGCGGATTACCGCGGCCTCACGGTGGCGGAAGACACCGAGCTGCGCGCGCGCCTGCGCCAAGCCGGGATCGAGTACTCCGTCGTCAAAAACACGCTGACGACGCGTGCGGCCCAGCAGGCCGAGATCGAGGGCTTGGAGGCGTTTTTGACGGGGCCGACGGCCATCGCTTTCAGCTATGACGATCCCGTCGCGCCGGCGAAAATTCTCCACGAGTTCTCGCGTGAACACAAGGCGCTTGAGCTCAAAGGCGGATACGTGGAGGGCAGGGTCGTCGACGCCAAGGAAGTTGAGGCGCTCGCGAAGCTGCCGTCGCGCGAAGGTCTGCTGTCGATGTTGCTCAGCGTCCTGCAGGCTCCGATGCGCAACCTGGCGTACGTGTTGTCTCAGGTGGCCGAAAAGCAGGGCGGAGAGGCGGCTGCAACTGCCGAATGAAGGGTGGCGCGAGACCCCTCGGGGCGCTCGCAGAGGCTTTGAACGTGTGAACCAGAATCGAATGAGGAGGGCTTAGGAATGACCACGGCTGAGATCTTGGAAGCTGTGAAAAACATGACGGTGCTCGAGCTGAACGAGCTTGTCAAGGCGATTGAAGAGGAGTTTGGCGTGACGGCGGCGGCGCCGGTCGCGTTCGCGGGTGCGGCTCCGGGCGCTGGCGAGGCGGCTCAGGCCGAGCAGACCGAGTTCGACGTCATCCTCGCGTCGGCGGGCGCGTCGAAGATCAACGTCATCAAGGTCGTGCGCGAAATCACGGGCCTCGGCCTGAAGGAAGCGAAGGATCTCGTGGACAACGCGCCGAAGCCGATCAAGGAGAAGGTCTCGAAGGAAGAGGCCGAGAGCATCAAGGCGAAGCTCGAAGAGGCTGGCGCTTCGGTCGAGATCAAGTAAATCGCGCAGCGCGAAGAGGGTGCCCATCGGGCGCCCTCTTTGGCTTCTGGAGGTGATAGCGTGGAGCACTACTTTCAAGCGAACCCTTCGGGGCCACGCGAAGAGCGCTGGGTGCGGATTCAAGCGCGGGGCGTGACGGTAGAGATGTTGACGGATCGCGGCGTGTTCAGCAAAGGCGGGCTTGACGAGGGGACGCGCCGCCTGATTGAAGCCGCCGACCTTACGGGCGCGGTGAACGCACTCGATCTCGGCTGTGGATATGGCCCTGTCACGGCCGTCCTCGCTCGCGTGTACCCTGGTGTGCGCTGGTGGATGATTGACGTGAACCATCGGGCGGTGGAGCTCGCGCGCCGCAACACGGCTGATCTCGTCCCGACGCCTGTCGTGTTGGAATGTGACGGCATTCCTACCGAATTGGACGGCCATTTCGATCACGTTCTGTTGAATCCGCCGATTCGCGCGGGGAAGGCGATCGTGTTTCGCCTGTACGAAGAAGCGAGGCGGTCCCTGAAGGTCGGCGGAAAACTGTGGGTGGTGATTCAGAAGAAGCACGGGGCACCGTCCACGGAGGCTCGGCTGCGGGAATTATTTGCGGACGTGGAAGTTGTGCATCGCAAAAGCGGGTACTTCGTCCTGGTTGCCACCCGGAGCGAGAACGCTTAACGGCGGGCGGAGCGGGCCCGGCGGCCGGCGGCTTGGTCCATGCGGCCACCGGCTTCGAGGCCCAACAGGCGACGTGGCAAGCCACCCTCGCTTGGGTCATGTCTCTTAAAGTTCTGTCGGGTGACATCGAAAATAGTGTCGCGCGAAGCCTCTCCGGCTCACCTATAATGAGGTCAAGCATGAAAACGCTTTAGGTGGGAAGGGGGAGCGTTGATCATGAGGTCGAGATGGTGGTCGTATGAAAACGGAATTGTCGCTTTGATGTGCGTAGGTTATGGGCTCATCTTTGTCGATCGCTTCGGCATCACCAATCTTTTTCCTCAAATTGCGAAGGACATGCACTTGAACGACGCCCAACTCGGCGAAACGATGTCTGCCGTTGCACTGGCGTGGGGCTTTGGTGCATTGATCTTCGCATACGTTTCGGATGTGATCGGCAAGAAAAAACCTCTGTTGATCACGGTCGTTTTGATCTTCTCGCTGTCGACCTTTGTTTCGGGCATTGCCACGTCCTTCGTCGCGTTCCTGCTGGCTCGGGTGTTGCTAGGAGCCGCCGAAGGTCCTGCGATTCCCTTGCTGCAGTCGACCGTTCTCGCCGAGTCGAGCGAAGGGAGGCGTGGATTGAATACCGGCCTGCCCGTCGCCACGTCATCGCTCTTCAATGCCATTGCGCCGATCCTGCTCGTCTGGATTGCGACGACCTGGAACTGGCGGTATGCCCTGTTTGTCATTACGTTACCAGGACTGATTCTCGCTGCACTGTTGGCTAAATTCATGAGGGAACCAAAAACCATGGCGGTGGGCGTCGAGGCAGGCAGGGACGCACGCATCCGATGGGCAGACGTTCGCGTCGTATTGCGAAATCGGAATGTGTGGCTGTCGATGGTCATCGCGGTGTTCTTTGTCGGAGGATGCATTGCAACGTTGAGCACGTTCTTGCCGCTGTACCTCGTGCAGGTTGGGGGACTGAAGCAGACCACGGCGGCGTCCATCGTCAGCTTTTACGGAGCGATGTCCGTCGTCGGCAATATCTTATTGCCTGGATTGTCAGACAAAATTGGTCGCAAAAAAGCCTTCCTCATTGCCAGCTTTTGTTCGTCGCTTTCACCCATTCCTTTTCTCTTATTTGCGCACCATATCCCGGCCCTGCTGATTACGTGCGTCATTTTGTGCCTTGGCCAGGGTATTGCGAGCATGTGTATGTTCGTCATTCCGGGCGAATCGGTTCCTCCGCGCTTCGCGGCGACAGCCCAGGCGCTGCCGAATTTCGTGGGGGAAGTCATCGGGGGCACCGTGGGCTCGATTGTCGCGGGCACTCTAGGCGACCACTTCGGGCTGCGGGCGGCCATGATTTTCGCGTTGGTCATCATTAGCATGACATTCCTGTTTGGGCTCGCGTACAAAGAGACGCATCCCAGACTGAAACAGGGTTCCTTGGCGAGCGCCCCGGTGGAAGGAACCGTATAACAGAAGCCCTTGGACTTCAACATGCGCGTTGACTGAGAATTTCCGAATCGAACGTGAGAAAGGTGGTTCATCGAGATGGAGTTTCAAGATGGGGTTGTGGTCTTGCGAAACCTTAGTCCGACGGTTCCTGTCGTCGAATTTCCGCGTGTATACAGGCATGCCAAGCGAAAGCTTTCGATTCACTTCTTCTATCCTCCCGTGAGGCAGGAGAAGAGCCCGGTGGTGCTCTACATTCAGGGCTGCGCGTTTGGCGCGTCGGGACCTCAGTATCTCTTGGCAAGCGCCCCGCAGATTCTGTACTTGGTGTCGAAAGGGTTTGTGGTCGGTTCTGTCGAACACACCTACAGCTACGAGGACACCTTTCCTGCTGCCGTGATCGACGTGATCGAAGCTGTTCGGTACGTCAAACGAGAGGCAAGCGAATTAGGCGTAGATCCAGAACGGATTGGCATCTGGGGAGCGTCCTCTGGAGGCAACTTGGCCGCAATGGTAGGGGTTGCGGGGGGAAGCTCGGAGTTTGTCGAGAGCTCGTCGGACTGCGACGGTTCGGTTAGGGCTGTGGTGGACTGGTTTGGTCCGACGGATTTTCTCAGGATGAATGAAGCCGGTTCCATCCAGGATCACGACGCGCCCGATTCTCCGGAATCCCTGTACATCGGGGCGCCGATTCAAGAGCAGCCGGAGCTCGCGTCGCGCGCAAATCCGATCACGTATGTGACACCCGACAGGCCCATCCCTCCCTTTCTCATTTGTCACGGAGATAAGGATCCGTTCGTGCCGTACCAGCAGAGTGAGCTTTTGTATCGCGCTTTGAAGGAGCATGGACACCAAGCGTGGCTCGTGCGATTGGAGGGTGAGGGTCATGGAACCCCGGGCTTTTCCGATCAAACCGTTCTCGACATGGTGGTCGACTTCTTCGCAAAGTACCTCTGTTGACATCGGCGGCGAGGCGCTCTCATGGCGACCTAAGGAGGGTTGCGCCCGCCTCGCCTATGAAAACATTCGTTTGGACGAAGGGCTTCCTGTGCGAGCCATCCTCCACACTTCGGATGAACCGGATTACGTGGCTCCGCATTGGCATTCAAGCGTTGAGATCTGCTATGTGCTTTCCGGGCACGTCGACAGGGTGATCATTGAAGGTGAGGAATTTCATCCCGAGACCGACGACATCCTCATCATCAACGCCGACCGCGTGCATTCGTTTCAGCTGGGGCATGGCAGTGGTCGGCGCGTCCTCACCTTGTTCATACCTTCGGAACTGATACGGCGATTCGATCCCGAGTGGGAAAGGACATCGTTTGTCGCGCTGCCGAGTCGGACTCGGAAAATGGAGGCCCTCACGCGCTTGCGCGGTCTGCTCCGCGACTTCGCGCAGCGTTACGAACGCTATGTCCCTTCTCCCATCCTCTCATTGGAACTCTCCATTTTGAGCTTGCAAATCCTGTTGGTGTTAGAAAGCGATTTTATCGACCGCCGCGTAGGTGATCCTGCGCGGACCTCCAAAAGAGGTCTGGAGACGATCTCGGTGATCTCGAACTACTTTCAAATGCGTGCCCATGACGCACAGTTGACGGTGGCGGAAGCGGCGCGAGAACTGGGTTATAGTCCCGAATACTTTTCCCAAGTCGTGAAGAAGCGAATGGGGCTGTCGCCGAAGGAATACCTGACGGTCCTTCGCGTGGAGAAGGCGGCAGAAGAGCTTCGGTACAGCGATAAGAGCATCGTGAACATTGCGCTCGACTGCGGCTTTCGAACCGAGCGATCGTTCACCCGAGCATTTAAGAAAATTTGGGGGCTGACGCCGGGGGAGTACAGAAAGAGCGTTCGCCGCACCTGACAAGCAGACGAAACTCACCCGCCTGCGCGCAGGGGCGCCTTGATCCAGTGCTCAGAGGCGAAAAGTTGGAAGAATCGGACGGTTGATGTGCACTGGCAACGTCGGGATGGCTGAGGCGGACGAAAGGAGAGCTGGCTGACGTGAGGGCTGTGTATGTGTCGGGCAAAGACGCGGTCGAGTGGAGGGACGTGGAGCTCCCCCGCCCTGGGGACTCCGATGTGCTGCTCAAGATGCGCGCTTGCGGCATATGCGGATCGGATGCGTACTACATCAAGATGGGCGGCATACCGCCTCGCCAGGGCAATACGCCGCTCGGTCACGAGCCCGCTGCGGAGGTCGTGTACGTCGGGCCAAAGGTCAGTGGCGTCCAAGTTGGCGATCACGTCGTGATCAACCCAATGGCTTTCCGCGATGGGTTGCTCGGCAGCGGAGGAGCACAAGGAGGGTTGTCCGAGTACGTCCTCGTCCAAGACGCGAAGGCGGGGCTTCAATTCCGAGTGATCCCCAAGGAAATTCCATGGGAAGTGGCTGCGCTCAATGAGCCCATGGCCGTTGCGCATCACGCGGTGAATCGTTCTGGAGCCAAATCCGGCGATGCCGTGGCCGTGTTCGGAGCGGGCCCGATTGGTCTGGGAGCGGTCATCAGCCTCAAGGCGCGAGGGGTCGCTCACGTCGTCGCCATCGATGTGTTGGAGCGACGCCTCGAGACGGCCCTTCAGGTGGGTGCGGACGCAGTGATTCATGCCGGGGAACAGGACGTGGTCCAAGAGCTGATTCGCCTGCATGGAACCAGCGCGGATGGCGTCGGCCACGGGCCGAAGGCGGGAACGGATGTCTACATCGATGCTGCAGGGGCTCCTTCGGTCATTCAGCAGGCACTGTCGTCGGCGAAGCACCTGGCGAAACTGACGATTGTTGCCGTTCATAAAGCGCCGGTTGAGGTCGATTTCGGCGCCATACTGGCCACTGAGATGGATATTCGGCTGTCCATGGGCTATCCGACGGAGATTTTCGAGGTCACGGATACATTGATTGCGAATTGGGACAAATACCGCGCCATCATCAGCCACAGGATTCCGTTTGAACAGGCTTTGGAGGCGCTCGATCTCGCCAAGACGCCCGGAGCCGCCGATAAAGTGGTCGTGGTCTTTCCTTGAAACCTCTTGAAGACCTTATGGCGGGGCATGGCCTGAGATCCACATCGCGTCGACGCTACTTGCTATGCGCTCATGGATCTCCGCATGGAGTCCTTGATCGCCCACACCGTATGTGATATCATCAACCAATGCAAACTGAGTTGTTTGGACGGATGCCTCCTCTTCGCGCATAAAATCCATCCTTTTGGGGAATAGGTGAATACGACTGGCGTGTCCATCATCGTCTAGCATGCCGAGTTGAAAGAGAAGTGCTGCACGC
>JAILZF010000028.1 GCA_023512635.1 Alicyclobacillus sp.
GTTGTGCACTGAGCGTGGTATGTGCCAACAATTCACGTTGCCATTGGCGAGCAGCGGTTTCCGTTGGCACCAAAACCAGGGTTTCGACCTGCAAAGCACACAGAACTGCTATTCCAACCCACGTTTTACCAGACCCACAGGGTAAGACCACCACGCCGCTGGGTTCACCAGCGAGGAAGCGCTGGACGGCTTCTTGTTGATAGCCCCGTAAACGCCCTGAATCGTTCCAAGTGCAGGGCAACGGTTGTCCAACCTGGTACCCTGCCTGGTCAATGACAGGAAATCCTGCAGAGGCCAGGCGTCTTTTGACATCCGCGCGGTCTTTGCTGGCAAATTGCAAGCCATCCATGCGGTCAGCTTTGCAGAGCCGCATGACCTCTGGCATGTTGCGGACCGCCTGTAGGGCGCTCTCGTCTCCGCGCAGCAATAACCTTCCGCGTCCTCCTTGGTGCAGATGCAGGCGGCCCCACTTCGCCATTTCCGTCACAATCATTTGCTGGAGCGCATAAGGAAGCGGGTGTTCCGCCCAGGAGCGCAAGCACTGCATCACGGCGCGTGCGGTCCATCCAGCCGAGGCGGCCTGCCATAAGGACAACGGCCGGATCTGGTAGACGTGAATGGGATCAAGCCGTTGCACCAGCTCGGCAAAGGTAACCAGTTGGCGGCGTGCTTCCGGGTATTCCGGGGCATCCGTCCGTACCACGAGGGTGCCGTCGTTTTGCACATACAGCCCAATCCCCATATCATCCCTGCCCTTCTGCGGGGCTCTGGCGAACAAGCTGTAGCACAGTCCTGCTGTTCCCAGACGGGGTCCAGCTTGCGGTTCTGTTTTCAGTATGGCGTAAGCACGGAACAGGTATACCGGGGGTACCTCGAGCGAGGAGAGACACAAAGGGATAGCTCCTTGGCAGGGAGAAGTTGCAGCGGACAAAAAAAGCGGGAATCTGCTCATGACAGATTCCCTCAAGGCGTTTTGCTAGGAGTGGAGAGAAATCAGACACAACACCCTTCGCTATAAGCATAACCCGGAATGGAAGCGCTGTCAATGAAATTTTCAGAAACACGGACAAGACAACAGGTCCCGGGCTATTCGGCTGGGCTGCTGAACAGCCAGGGACCCTGAGATTACGCCTGCCAGCCTAGCTGTGTAAACGTCTCAGTGAAGGTCGGATAAGAAATCCCTACGCACGACCAGCGGTGGATTGCTATCCCGCGTTGTGACGCCATGCCGGCTACCGCAAAACTCATGGCGATCCGGTGATCGTCCTGGCTGTCCACTTCACCACCAGGAATGACTCCGCGCCCGTACACGGTAAACCCGTCTTCCGCTTCATCGACTTGAACCCCGACAGCGCGCAGTCCGGCAGTGATGGCAGCAATGCGGTCTGTCTCTTTCACGCGCAGTTCCTTAGCCCCACGCACCACCGTGGGTCCTTCTGCACAAGCGGCCAACACCGCCAGGATAGGCAGCTCGTCAATCAGCGAGGGCACCTCACTGGGCTCTATTTCGGTACCGCGCAACATCCCGGCGGTGACTGTCAGGTCACCCATCCATTCGCCAGACAATCGATTGACGTTCTCCGCTTGGACGTGTGCCCCCATACGTTCTAACACGCGCAACATACCGGTACGGGTTTCATTTAAGCCCACGCGCAGGACCTGCACCTTTGACCCTGGAACCATCAGTCCAGCCGCCAACACAAACGCTGCCGATGACAGGTCGCCCGGGACGTGCACCGTGGCAGCACGCAGGGTTTGCTGAGGAGGAACGCGCAGGATCAAGCCGTCACCTGCACGTTCCCGCGTCACAGGCACGGCAAAAGCCTCTAACATATTTTCGGTATGGTCGCGGGTAGCCTCCGGTTCCACCACCGTGGTCTCCCCTGACTCCGCCAACACACCTGCCATCAAGATTGCTGACTTGACTTGTGCACTCGCCACCGGTAAGCGGTATTCAATGCCTTGCAGCGGCTGGCCGGTGACGCTTAACGGGGCGTACTTTCCGGCGCGCAGATGGATATGGGCGCCCATTTGAGCCAGCGGATCGGCTACGCGCTGCATTGGCCGGCGGCGCAGCGAGGCGTCGCCGGTCAGGCAGGCAAACGGAACTCGTGCAGCCAACGGGCCAAGGAAAACGCGCATAGTGGTGCCGGAGTTTCCGCAGTCCAGGACATCGCCAGGTTCCTGTAAGCGCCCACCTGTGCCCGTGATCAACAGGTCTTCCCCGTCATGCCGGACTTGGGCACCTAGGGCTTGCGCCAACCGCAAAGAGGAGCGGCAGTCGGCAGCGTCCAGCCAGCCGCAGATACGGGTTTCTCCTTCGGCCAGCAGTCCGAATAAGATGGCGCGGTGTGTGATCGATTTGTCGCCGGGCACGGTGACCGTCCCTTGCAGCGGTCCGCAGGGGCGTACGTACAGCACGTCGTTCGGCGTAGTGGTCAAGGTCATGCCAACCCTCCGTTTCTCTCCCACGCGGTACGCACTTCTTGAGCCTCCAACAGCCACTGGGTAAGCGCCTGTGCATCTTCCCTGGTCAACCCTTGCACCAGCTCGTCCAACGTTTGAATGGCCGCTTGCAAGTAAGGTAAGACTGCCGCTCGGTTGTGCAGCAGCGTACTCATCCAAAAACCAGGGGGGGCAGCGGCCAAACGGGTTACATCACGGAAGCCTGGCCCTGCCAAACCTACCCAGTCGGCCACCCGTTCGCCAGCCAACTGACCATAAACACGCGCCGCTGCACAAGAGATCAGGTGTACACCGTGGCTCACTGCAGCCATCGCCTGGTCGTGTTCAGCGGCGCTAGCCAACCAGCGGACCTGCGCACCGACGGCCTGCACGATCGGTGCGACGGCTGCACATGCTGGCCAGTTAGACAAGAGGATCCAGCTGCGACCTTGAAACAGGTCGGCTTGTGCCGCGTACGGCCCGGCGCTGGCCAGCCCGGCCATCGGGTGGGTTGGGGCAAAGCGTTCGGTCAATCCTGCTGCCGTGGCGGCCGACACCAGCGGCGCTTTGATGCTGCAGACGTCCATGACCCAACGAGCGCAGCGCGACGCTTGCGGCAACATGGCACAAGCGGCGTCCACCGGTACGGCTAAGACGCACAGGTCGAACGTCTCTGTTACCGCGTTTAAGTCAGACCACACCTGCTCAACCGCGGCGCGTGTCAGAGCGCCCTGTCGGTGCTCAGGATGAGCTTCTACGCCAGCAATACGTATCTCGGGCCAGGCGCGGCGCATTGCCAAGGCCAGAGAGGTTCCAATCAGGCCGCAACCCACCACCAGCAAGGATGTGATGGCCGGGACAGAGTCCTCCCGCTCAAGACTTGTGCGCATACGCCGTGTCAGCCACCTCGTTCAGGGCGCGCGCGACGCGCGCGACTTCACGGACCATTTGCTCAAACGCCTCAAGCGTCAGCGATTGGTCGCCATCCGAAAGGGCCTCAGGCGGATTGGGGTGTACTTCCACAATCAATCCGTGGGCGCCTGCTGCCACCGCGGCGCGTGCCATTGGGATGACATAGCGGGCGTTGCCTACGCCGTGGCTGGGGTCGACCACCACCGGCAGGTGTGACAGGTGTTGCACCACAGGTACGGCGTTCAGGTCGAGGGTGTTGCGAGTATACTTCTCAAAAGTACGGATCCCGCGCTCACATAAAATGACGTTCGGGTTCCCTTCTGCCAAAATGTACTCGGCCGACATCAGCCACTCTTCCATGGTCGCAGACAAACCGCGCTTGAGGAGTACCGGCTTGTTGGTCCGGCCAACCGCCCGCAACAACGGGTAGTTTTGCATATTGCGCGCACCAATCTGCAAGATGTCAACGTATTCTAACATCATCGGCAGGGCTTCTGTCTCCATCACTTCACTGACCACAGGCAGACCTGTCGCTTCGCGCGCCAGGGCCAGGTATTTCAAGCCTTCCTCCCCTAATCCTTGGAAGGAGTAAGGAGAAGTCCGAGGCTTGAAGGCGCCACCGCGCAGCATATGAGCACCCGCTGCACGCACGGCGTGAGCAATTTCCAGAATCTGATCTTTGGATTCAACGGAGCAAGGGCCGGCTATGATCACCGGGTCAGCCCCGCCCACGACACATGAACCGACTTGAACCATGGTGTCCTGGGGGTGAAAGGCACGGCTTGCTAATTTGAACGGGTTGCTGACGGGCATCACCTTTTCGACCCCTGGCAGAGCCTCCAGCGACAACTCGCGTACCCGTTCTTTCGGTCCGATGATGCCAATCACGGTTTTTTCCACACCTTGTGAGATGTGGGCGCTTAAACCTTTTCCTTCTAATAGGTTGACGACCGTCTGAATTTCTTCTTCGCGGGCACCTTCACGCATCACGACAATCATGGTGGTCCTCTCCTCTCCTTTGGCTGTGACACCCAAGGTCCGGCGGCACAGGCTCTCCCTAGTCTATCGTCAGGCCAACAACCGTTGGGCAGACAACGCATGGTATCATGGATCCAGCCATCACTTGTCAGCACAAGTTTCAGGGCTCAACGCACAGCAGCCTGTTCCTGAGGCGGGTGTACGGCTGCTGCCAGTTCCGCCGCAAACCCCGCCACGTGTTGCGGCAACAACGCGGCTGGCAGCCCGCTCGCCAGCGCTTGCTCGATTCTCCGAATGAGGGCGCTGCCAACAATTACACCATCTGCCAGCTGTGCAATGGCGCGGGCTTGCTCTGGCGAACTCACGCCAAAACCGACAGCCACCGGGACGCTGGCGTAGTGGCGTGCAAGCTGGACCAGCTCATGGAGCCGGTCTGACATGCGCGCCCGTTCACCCGTCACACCGAGTGACGACACGCAGTAGACAAAGCCGCGGGCGGCAGCGCAGATGGCGGCAATACGCTCGTTCCCGGAGGTGGGGGCGACGAGCGGGATCAAGGCGACGCCGTGCCGGTCGGCTGCAGCTCTGGCCTCCGTGCTTTCCTCAAATGGCAAGTCTGGGATAATCACTCCGTCAGCCCCCGCCTGTCGGGCGTCAGCGAAGTATCGGTCAAGCCCGTACTGCACCACGGGGTTGACGTACGTAAACAACACAAGGCCGGTGTCACTCGTCTGACGCAAAGCTGCGGTTAATTCAAACACTTGCGGCAAGCGAAACCCTGCTTGCAAGCTGCGCCCGGCGGATGCTTGAATCACCGGGCCGTCCGCTAATGGGTCAGAGTATGGTGTGCCGATTTCGACGATGTCGGCTCCCGCCTGGATGATTTGCCGAAACAGTTCCAATGAGAGGTCGAACGACGGGTCTCCCGCATTGAGGAACGGGATGAACGCCGCTTGTCTTTGCTGCATTCGGGCTTGAAATGCCCGGTCAATGCGTTCCACGGCGTTCTCCCTCCATTCGCTCGGCTATCTGCTCAACGTCTTTGTCGCCTCGCCCGGACAAACAGATGACCAACACCTTGTCACGGCCGAGGCGCGGCGCTTCTTTCACGGCCTGGGCAACGGCGTGGGCACTCTCCAAGGCGGGCAGGATGCCTTCCAACTTGGTCAGCAGATAAAACGCCTCCACCGCCTCATCATCGGTGACAGGTACGTAGCGGGCGCGGCCGCTCTCGTGCAACCAAGCGTGTTCCGGGCCGACGCCCGGGTAGTCTAAACCTGCCGAGATGGAGTGCGCCGGTTTCACTTGCCCGAATTCATCTTGCAACAAGTAGGTTAAGGCGCCGTGGAGCACGCCGGGTCGGCCACGCGTCAAGCTGGCAGCGTGCAGACCTGTCTCGATGCCGCGGCCTGCCGCTTCAACACCAATCAATTCTACCCCTCGGTCCGCGATAAACGGATAAAACATCCCAATGGCGTTGCTGCCTCCGCCGACACAAGCCACCACCGCGTCCGGTAGCCTGCCTTCCGCTTGTAGCACTTGGGCACGCGTCTCGTCGCCAATGACGCGCTGAAAGTCGCGCACCATGCGCGGATAAGGGTGGGGACCCACCACGGATCCGATGATGTAATACGTATCCTCGACGTGTTCCACCCAGTGGCGGATGGCCTCATTGGTAGCATCTTTAAGTGTACGTGAGCCGCTGGTCGCGGCCACCACATCGGCGCCTAGCATACGCATGCGAAAGACATTCAGGGCTTGGCGACGAATGTCTTCTTCCCCCATAAACACGGTGCAGGCTAATCCGAAACGCGCGGCCACGGTGGCAGTGGCAACTCCGTGCTGACCGGCGCCCGTCTCCGCAATGACGCGCCGCTTGCCGGTGCGCAGGGCGAGCAGGGCTTGACCTAGGGCGTTGTTGATTTTATGCGCGCCCGTGTGGTTCAAGTCCTCGCGCTTGAGGTAAATGCGGGCACCGCCTAAGTGCTCCGTCAGCCGTTCCGCATAATACAGGGGCGTAGGCCGGCCTGCGTATTGGCGCAAATAGTAGCGCAGTTCCGATTGAAAAGCGGGATCGGACGCAAGCCGGTTAAAGTCTTGCTCCAATTGGTGCAGCGCGGACATCAGGGTTTCTGGAACATACCGGCCGCCAAACGGGCCAAAACGTCCGGTGGCGTCCGGGTATTGCAGCTCTCCTGTACGGTTTGCTGCAGTAGAATCACAGGCTGCAGGTTCTACTGAGGATGGAGTCGGTTGCACGCGCTCACCGCCTTGATCAAAGCTGTAATCCGCTGGGGGTCTTTGCGGCCCGCGGTTTCTACGCCTGATGACACATCAACGCCAACTGGACGGAAGATCGACAACAATTCGTCCGTATTCTCTGGGGTGATGCCACCAGCAACCCAGATTGGGATGTGGATACCTGCATCGGCAAGCGCCGCCGCTAAGCCAGGCAAGGCTGTCCAATCAAAGCGCTGACCGTGACCGCCGTTTACACCGGGAGCGGCTCCGCGCGGCGGCGCTGCGTCAAGCAGGACTGCGTCCACGGCGCCGTCAAAGGTACGAAGAAGCTGTACAAGGGCGGTGCGATGAGCCGGGTTGGCTACCTCTCCCGCGGCAAGCGACCGCCATACCTGCCAACCTTCACTGCGCAACCGGGCGCACAGGTCGGGAGTCTCGTTGCCGTGTAACTGCAACACCTGCAACCCGCAATAAGCGGCAGTGCTGCGCAGCTCGGCTGGCGGTGCGTCGACAAACACCCCTACCGCGGACGCTCTTCCGGCTACTTGCGACACCATGGACAGCGCTTGTTGGGGCGGAACATAACGCCGGCTGGCCGGGACGAACACGATGCCTACGTGTGTGACCAGGGGATGTTCTGCAAAAGACAAGTCATCTCCCGGTTGCAGACCGCAAATTTTGACTTGGACCGGAGCGCGTAGAACGGGCCTTGCTTCCTTGTTTAGACCGGGCTGGGTCTGTAAGTGTCCATTCATGGCCGTTCCACCGCTGCGGGCAGGGGTACACGCAGGGAATGCAGCAGTGATGCAACGGCTGCTGGCTCTCCCTGACGCATCAGCGATTCCCCTACGAGAATCCCGCGTGCTCCGCATTGTGCCAAGAAGTGTGCATCGTCCGCCGTTGCAACGCCGCTTTCGGCAATGGCCAGTTGGTCGGCCGGCGCTGCGGCCAATACGCGGCGAGTGGTCTCCAACGAAACCTGGAACGTATGCAGGTCTCGGTTGTTCACTCCCAGCACCGAGGGACGAGCCGCCAATGCCGCAGGTAACTCGTCGATCCGATGAACCTCCACAAGCACGTCCAGTCCGAGGGACTGTGCATACCAAGACAAGGCTTGCAGGCGTTGAGGCGGCAACGCTGCGGCAATCAACAACACCGCGTCAGCGCCAGCAACGCGTGCTTCCTCAATCTGCGCCTCGTCAAGGATAAAATCCTTGCGCAAGACCGGCAGACTCACCGCTGCGCGGACAGCCTGCAGGTCTGCTAAGGACCCTTGAAAATACGGGCCGTCCGTTAAGACAGAAATCGCACAGGCACCCGCCTGCTCGTAGGTGTGTGCAATCTCGACCGGGTTAAACCGCTCGGCAATCCGCCCTTTTGAAGGGCTGGCTTGCTTCACTTCCGCAATCACAGCCAGCTTGGAAGCGGAGCGAATGGCCTGCGCAAAGCCACGGCAGGGAGGCAAGGATGGGATCTGCTTCAGCCACGCCTGCCGGAATTCTTGTAGACGTGCCACCTCTTCCCGTTTGCTGGCGAGAATCTTGGTCAGGAAATCACTCATTGTGCTACCTCCGCGGGTTGATGGCGGTGCGTCGCAGCCACAAACGCCTCCAGGGTCTGCAAAGCAGCGCCGCTAGCCAAGATGGCCTGAGCCTGCTGTACGCCGTCCGCCAAATGTTCGGCGAGGCCGGCGACGTACAGGACAGCCCCTGCATTCAAGGCGACGACGTCGCGTGCTGGACCTGGCCGGCCTGCCAAAACGCTGCGCACAATCGCCGCGTTGGTCTTCGCGTCCCCTCCGGCGAGAGCTGTCAACGGAGCTGCTGTCAAACCCACAGAGCCGGGGGACACGGTGTATAACTGCACGCGGCCCTCACGGACCTCGGCGACTTGCGTATCCCCTGCCAGGGAAAACTCGTCAATGCCGCCTGCACCGTGGACCACCAGGGCGTGCTCGGCACCCAGCTGCACCAAGGCATGGGCAACTTTTTCCACCAAATCAGGCCGGAAGACGCCAATCACTTGACGTTTCGCGCCTGCTGGATTGGTCAAGGGACCTAATACATTAAAAATGGTCCGGAACCCCAATTGCCGGCGCGGTTCCGCGGCGTGCTTCATCGCCGGGTGGTAGGATTGAGCGAATAAGAAACACAGGTTCGTTTCCTGTAAACACGCCAGCGCCGCTGCTTCAGGAAGGTCGATGACGGCGCCCAATTCTTGCAGGACATCAGCACTGCCGCTGCGGCTGGAGACGGCGCGGTTTCCGTGCTTGGCTACGGGGACACCGGACGTGGCTGCCACCAAAGCGGCCGCTGTGGAAATATTAAACGTGTGGCCACCGTCACCGCCTGTGCCACACGTGTCTACCACGTTGTCAGGCGCTGGTAAACGCACGCTGTGTGCGCGCATCGCTCGAGCAAATCCGACGATTTCGGCCACTGTCTCACCGCGTACGGCCATGGCTGCCAACAAACCTGCTGTTTGCACCGGTGTGGCTTGGCCAGTCATCAATGCATGCATAAACTGTTCTGCCGTCTCAGTATCCAGCGTCTCGCCGCGTGCCACGCGCACCAAGACATCACTGACCAGTTGACTCATTCTGTCCTCGACTCCTCTCTGCTCCGATGGTGGCGAACGGACAGCAGCAGACTTACAGTACAGCGGCGGCTTGGTACGGATAATAAAAAATCCACACGGTAGGAGAGCTCCTATCCTGCGGATTGTCATCGCTCATAACCGCCGGGCATGCGCTGCTGGGGCTTGCCCGCTGGGTCGTCCTCAGCTAATTCTAGATGAAAGAACGGGATTGTCTGTCCCCAACCTGTCGAACCGCGTCCGACAGGCAAAGTCCTACCCACGTGCTGAGGTGCGCTCCACTCCGCTCTGCTCAACCACTTGAACTCTGCTCCACTCGTCTGCCGCTCGAGGCAACCTCGTCTTGGATGAAGATGGGTTGCCCTGGATTGCAAGGGTACAAATTATAGACCCATCATACGGGTCGCAGGCCAATTCGTCAATATGGATGGTTGCCAGGACGGGGTTTCGGCCGCGCGAGTGCCCGGCGCGGCGGTCAACGCGCCGGGGCCTCGGCTGTCAAGTGACTGGTGCGCTCCACCATATCAGGGCGCAAGCGCACGGCCTCACCTAAGTAAATATGACGGATGTCTGATTGGTCGCGGTCGGTGTTGACGTGCAGCAAGACGCGTATGCAGCGCGGCATGGAGCCGGGGACATCGACTTCTACAGCGCACATCAAAGGAACCCACTGCCAACCTTCCAAACTTCGGACCGCTTTGGCAGGAAAATCGGCGTTTAAGTCTTTGGTCATGGTCAGAAAAACACTCGCCACATCGTCCGGCTGTAAATCGTTGGCGGCGATAATATTTTCAAACAGGTCGCGGGTAGCGGTAAAAATAGCTTCCGGTGTATTCGCCTCGGCGGTTGTGGCTCCGCGAATGGCACGCACAACTGTGGTCATGCTCCTCTCTCCTTCACCAACGCAGTCCAGGCCTGCTCGACTTCTGCATACGCTACGTCGCGCGCCACCGCCACGTCTCCGAGGTTTCGCGGCAGGACGAACGTCCATCCGGACGCGGTATGCTTTTTGTCGAGTTGCAACGCGTCCACCACCGCTGAAAAAGGTAAGGGCGGCGGCTCCACCGGCAGTCCGTGCTGGACGAGGACACGCACGATGCGATCCCGCACGTCTCTTGGCAACCACCCGCGCCGGCAGGCGATATCAGCTTCCAGCCGCATGCCGATGGCGACCGCTTCGCCGTGGTTGAGGGTGTAATGAGAGACATGTTCCACGGCGTGGCCTAAGGTGTGGCCGAGATTTAACAGCATTCGCAGCTCTGATTCAAACTCGTCGCGTTCTACCACCTGGATCTTGACCTGGCAGCCACGGGTGACCAGGTCTTCCGCAGCGGCAGCGCCCGGGTACTGCGGGTACGGATGCGCCTCGAGTTGGACAAATAGGGCGGGATCGCCTAAAATTGCGTGTTTGATGACTTCTGCCATGCCCCCCTGCCACTCGCGGACGGGCAGACTCGCCAAGGCTTCGACGTCAAACAACACCGCTTGCGGGTGGTAGAAAGCCCCGACAAGATTTTTGGCACGTGACAGGTTGACGGCAACTTTACCGCCAATGCTGCTGTCATGGGCAAGGAGGGTTGTAGGAACCTGGAACAAGCGGACGCCGCGCAGGTAAGTGGCTGCAACAAAACCTGCTAAGTCGCCTACGACCCCGCCGCCGACCGCCAGCACTGCACCGTTGCGACGGACACCGGCGTCCAACAACCGCTCGTACAGTTGTTCCGCTTGTGCCAGTGATTTGCTCGCATCCCCTGGGGGTACAACGGCTACGTCCGCTCGCAGGCCGGCGGCTCGGCAACTATCGGCAACGCGCTGTGCGTAACCGAAGGGCAGCAGGTGCTCGTCTGTCACCACCAACACCGCCGCTCCAGCTGGTACGCCGCTGGCTCGCACCTGATTCCCGGCTTCCTGCATCAACCTGGCACCCACACGGACCGGATAGCGAGCGGTGGGCGTACGCACTTCCAATTCCCGCGTCACCGCTTGGCCACCTGCCGTTGGTAAGCCTCCACCCGCTCGGCGATTTCCGCGATGGAATCACCGCCGAACTTTTCGAGGAACGCATCAGCCACCACCCAAGCGACGACATTCTCTGCGACCACAGACGCAGCCGGTACGGCGCAGTAGTCGGACCGTTCCACGGCAGCGGGTTCGGGCTGCTTGGTCACCATGTCCACACTCATCAATGGCGTATACAAGGTCGATATCGGTTTCATCGCGCCGCGCACCACCAGGGGCTGGCCGTTGGTGATGCCGCCTTCCAATCCGCCGGCCCCATTGCTAGGCCGGGTGTAGCGGCCGTTTTCGTAATGGATTGGGTCGTGCACCTGCGACCCCCAACGCCGTGCCGCTTCAAAACCTAAGCCAATCTCAACGCCTTTGATGGCTTGAATGCTCATGATGGCTTGTGCTAAGCGACCGTCCAACTTACGATCCGGATGCACATGGCTGCCCAAGCCAACCGGACAGCCGCGGACCACGACTTCAAACACTCCCCCCAGGGTGTCGCCGCGTTCCTTCGCTTCATCTATTTTAGCCATCATCTGTGCTTCTGCCTGGGCATCTGCCGTACGCACGGGTGAGGACTCGGCAGCTTGCACCCATGCTGACCAATCGTTTGTCCATTGCTGGGCGCGAATTCCGCCAATTTCCACCACATGGGAGGCTACCTCGATGCCAAAGTGTCGCAACAGCTGGCGTGCCAGTGCACCAGCTGCCACCAAGGTCGCCGTGTTGCGCGCACTTGCCCGCTCCAAGATGTTGCGGATGTCTTCATGTTGGTATTTGATGGCACCGCCCAAGTCGGCGTGACCAGGCCTGGGTCGCGTCACGCGTTTCAGGTTTGCTGGGGGCTCGTCCCAAATACTCATACGCTCGGTCCAATGTACCCAATCGCGGTTGGCGATGCGCAGGGTAATGGGAGAACCGAGTGTTTCCCCGAAGCGGATACCGCTGGTCACCTCGACTTCGTCGGATTCAATCTGTTGTCTGTAGCCACGGCCATACCCGAGTTGCCGTCGCTTTAACTGTCTATTGAGTTCGTCGCGCGAAACCCGCAAACCGCTGGGAAAGCCGTCTACAATCACGGTTAGCTCGGGGCCATGAGACTCCCCGGCACTCAAATAGCGAATCATCTGGGCAACCGCCTCTCCTTGGCCTCTCCGTGACCCGTGCATTCATCTGCTCGTTGCAACGCACGGCCGCCGCGCCTGGCCCAGGCCGGCGCGGCGCACGTGTGCAAAGCCTTGATAAGTTTGTAGTATTATAGCATGTTTGCAAGCATGACCGGAGGACTGGTCCTAGAAACCGTCCAACCGGAAGCCAGACTTCGGGTTTACGCGTAACTGCCAACCGCTTCCGTCAACACGCGGACCGCAGCGGCAGCGTCACGAACATCGACGACACTCACAGATCCACTCACCATGCGAGCTGGACAGGAAACTCCCCCCACCCATCTGCCTCCGGTGGTCCATTGAAAAACCCCTGCATCTGTTTGTCCGCCCGGCCAGACTTCGTACTGGACTGGCACCGCACAGCGCTCTGCGCAGTCTGCCAAATGGCGCAACACGCGCGCGGGTGTTAAGAGTGTCCCATCCATGACTTTCAACGCCGGTCCAGCCCCTAAGCGCAACGCCATTCGCGGTCCTTCTGGGGTATCTCCGGCCGGGGCAGCACCTACCACCAGGGTCAGTTCCGGCTGCAGGTTGTAAGCAGCCGTGCGCGCTCCGCGGGCACCCACGGTTTGTTGCGCGGTAAACACGGCACTCACCTGGCGTCCTGCATTGGCCAGGGCGCGGAAAGCCTCTATCACCACCGCACAAGCCGTGCGTTGAGCCACTGCTCGACCGCCCAGGCGGTGTTCACTGAGCGGCTGGACCGGTGCCCAGACTACGCCAGCCGTTCCAATCGGCAGGCGCGCCAACGCCTCAGCCTGTGAACAAGCACCGATGTCAGCAAACAGCTGCGCCCATCCAACTTCCGTTGTTTTGCTGCGCGCTTCTGCCCCAATCACCGCCATCACGCCGTTGCAGAACTGCACCGTCTGACCAGGGAGACAGGCGGGCCGGACGTCACCTATGGCCGTAAGCCGGACAAAACCCTCGTCATCCGCATGCATGGCCATGACACCCGCTTCATCGGCATGGGCCACGAGGGCGACATGCTGACCCTGGCCATGCTTGCGTGCAATGAGGTTTCCAAGAACATCCGTTTGGATGTCGTCCGCACAGTTGGCCAGGTGCTGTGTCAAAACCGCATGCAAGACGTCCTCCCTGCCAGCTGGAGCCACACAGGCAGCCAGTTCCATGATCAATTCTTTCACAGCGGCCAACCTCCTTCTGCCAGTTCGTGCAGCATGGCTTGCACCAGCCGAACGGTGTTGTGGTAGTCTTGCAGCGCCATCACCTGCACAGGAGCGTGCAGGTAGCGCACCGGGATCGACACCGATCCGCCGATCACGCCGGCGCGCGAGCGCTGGATTGCTGCAAAGTTGTTGGTGCCCCCTTTTACCCTTCGAAACTGGTAAGGGATTTGAAAACGCTCTGCGGTGCGCACAGCAAACGCTAGGAACTGCTGATTGGCCAACGTTTGGCCGTCTTGGACGGTGAGCGCCGGACCCCCGCCTAGGACAGTACCCTGCCCGTGTCCAGGTACGTCGGTGACGTCGGCACAGACAGTGGTTTCCAACGTGATGGCTAGGTCGGGCGCCACGCGGTAGGCGGCGACAGCCGCTCCGCGCAACCCCACCTCTTCCTGAACAGTAAACACGCCAATACGCGGAGTCTCGGCGGGGATGCGTAAGATTTCGCACAAGACCGCACAACCCGCGCGGTTGTCGAGTGATTTTGCTTTTACACAACCGTCGCCCAGGATTCCGAAGCGAGTGGCAAAAACTGCCGCATCACCCAACTGGACATGCGACAGTGCGTCTTCTTTGGAGCGAGCACCAATATCGATGTACAACTGTTCAATATTCAACGGTTTGCGGCGCTCGGAGGCCGTTTGCAGGTGTACGGGCTTGGCGCCAATCACTCCGGGCAGCCGTTGCGCTCCCACGTACACGGGTTTGGCGACCAGCACACGGGGATCGATCCCGCCAATGGCCCGAAACTTGAGTAGACCGTTGTCCTCCGCGTGCACCACCATCAAGGCTACCTCGTCCATATGCGCGTCCAACATCACGCGCGGCCCTGGCTTGTCGCTGCCTTGTTCGCAAAACAGGTTGCCCAAGACGTCTGTGTAACAACGTTCTGTCCATCCGGATACTTGGCTGCGCAACAGGTTGCGCACTTCGTCTTCTTGGCCGGACGGTCCAATGGCCTCGGTGAGTTGACGCAGGAGTTCTTCAGAACTCAATAACATGTCAATCCCTCCACATCGGCCATGGTCAGGTCAGCCAGGTAGTGGGCCAACAGACGTCCGCATTCCACGATGTCGTCATAGACCGCAGTTTCCACTGAGCAATGCATGTAGCGGATAGGAATCCCCACCAAGCCTGTGGCCAGGCCTGACGCGGTCAATTGCAAGACGCGCGCGTCTGTCCCAGTCGGTCCTTGCGTGAACTCAATGTGGAAGGGGACACGATGGCGAGTGGCGGCCGCACGCAAACCGGCGAACACCTTTGGGTGGACGTTTGGGCCAAATGCAATAGCTGGGCCACTGCCCAAAGGAAAACTCTCATCCGGGGCTTGGCCAGGAAATTCTGCAAACGTCACATCCACCGCCAGGGCAATGTGCGGCTGCAGCCGGTAGCCAACAACGCTGGCCCCGCGCATCCCGACTTCTTCTTGGACCGTGGCCACAGCCCAAACATCGGCCGTGTGCCGCAGCGAGCGCAGGTGTTCGAGGCATTCCAAGAGGATGGCAACACTCGCGCGGTTATCGAGCGCCTTGCCGCTTATGCGTCCGTTTAACAACTCATACGGGGTACGGGCAAGGGTCACACGGTCGCCGGGTCGGACCAACTCACGGACCCGTGCTTCCGGCAGGGCCAAATCCACGTACAAATCATCTAAGGACGGGGTCTGCTGGCGCTCTTCAGACGTCGACAGGTGTGGTGGTTGGGCGCCAATGACGCCCAACAAGGTTTGTCGGCCATGTACCCACACCTCTTGGCTGAGCAACGTGCGGGCGTCAAACCCGCCCGTCTGTGCCAGCCGCAGAAAGCCGCCCGATTCAATGCGTGTGACCATCAAGGCGATTTCATCCATGTGTGCAGCCAAAAGTACGCGCGGCCGGACCGTGGGGGCAAGATGCTCGCCTAGATCCGTCGGGACGGGCGTGGCAGACCCGGGGACATAGGCCAGGACGTTACCCATGTGATCTGTTTCCACCTGGTGGGTGTATGCCAGAAACGCACGGTGGATGCGTTCTGCCACCGCCTCTTCAAAGCCCGGGCCTCCTGGCAAGGCGAGCAGTTCCATGAAGGTTGACCGATGACGCATCCGTATCTCTCCTCATTCAACGTCCTTCTTCACTGACCTATGGGGAAAGCAGGCGAACAGGCGGCAGGGCAGTGTCATCCTCCAACAACCGAGTCCAGACCGCTGCATCTCCGCCCACTTGCGCCCATAAGTGGACCAGGTCACAGGGGGGTTCTGCCTTGACGCGCACCCAGTACTGGTGCACCGGGTGTTGCCAGGTGAGCTGGACGGCGTGCAACGCCTGGCGAGGAAAGCTGCGCAACCTTTCCGCTTGCGGGTCTCGGCCTGCCGCTTGCCAAGAATCGCGTCCATAAGCGGGATCGCCCGCTAAAGGCATGCCAATGGCGGCAAAATGGACGCGAATTTGATGCGTGCGGCCGGTTTCTAGCACTATTTGAACGACCGCCGCGGGCCCTGCGAGGGCTAGAGTACGGTAGTGCGTCACGGCCCGCTGCCCATCGCTGCGGATACAGCGCCGAGTCGGATGATACGGGTCTGTACCAATAGGCAAGTCAATCACGTCCCACTGTTCCAGCGCGGGCGGTGTCCAAGCATTTCCCCAGTACACAATCGCGCAATAGGTTCGATGGACATTCCCTTGGCGCAGTGCCTGGTCTAACAGGTGGTGGGCATGGCTGTGCTTGGCATACAAGATCAGCCCGGAAGTGTCCCGGTCCAAGCGATGGACTGCATGCGGCACTTGATGGTGTTGCGCCAGATAGGCAGCCACACCTTGCAACAGGGTACCACTGCGTTCACGTGATGACGGGTGGCTGAGCATACCTGGCGGCTTATTGACCACCAACACCTCGCTGTCTTCGTAGCGAATGTCAAGGGACATCGCTTCCGGGACGACACCGGTGGTTTCGCTAGGCAAGGTGATATGGATGGAGTCTCCGGCCTCCACCACGGTTTTCAACAAAGCGGGTTGCCCATTGCGTAAAACCTGGCTGCTGCGCTTGGCCTGGCGAATCAAGCGGCGGGAAAACTTAAGCTGGCTGGATAATAATTGGCCAATGGTCTGTCCGCTGTGCGCCTCGTCGACCACGAGACTGTACTCGGAAGGAGCTGCTTTGGCGGGAACCTCAACACGACCAGATCCCGCTCCGGGTACCGCCTGGGATACGTTTGGGTGAACGTGGCTGGAGGCAGCAACGGGATTCCGTGAAGAATGGGTAGACGCAGTGGCTCCCCCCTAACATCCCCAAGTGTTGTAGCTATCTTAACAAATCTTCACCTGAACTTGCAGGCTTCGTACAAAGGGCGTATAATAAGGACACAAACGATGGATGACGTGCGGACGT
>JAILZF010000029.1 GCA_023512635.1 Alicyclobacillus sp.
ACCGTTCTGCAATTCATGGACAAATGTCTACTTCTCGCTTCCTGCTTCCGCGACCCATGACTAGCAGCCCAAGGCCGCCCCGCCAGAGGGATCTCCACAGGCGTCACTTCCCGCGGAACTCGCGGTACCCATTCTCAAAAGATTGGTTGCCGCGTTGATGTCGCGGTCATGCCACGTGCCGCACGCCGGGCACGTCCATGCCCGCACCGACAATGGCAACTCGCTTAGCACGTGCCCACACGCCGAGCACGTCTTGCTGCTCGCGTAAAACCGCGGCGCCACGATGAGTTCCGATCCATACCACGCGCACTTGTACGTCAGCATGCGCCGAAACTCGCCAAAACCCATGTCCAATATGGCTCGCGCCAACGCTCGATTCTGCACCATACCTCGCACATGCAGGTCTTCTATGACAATCGCTCGCTTGGTTTTCGCGAGCTCCGTCGTCGCCTTGTGCAAAAAGTCCTGCCGGATGTTGCGAATCCTCCGGTACAGCTGCGCAAGCACCAACGCCGACTTCCGCCGATTTCGCGAGCCGGGTTTCTTTCGGCTATGCCGCTTCGACAGCCGCTGCAAACGGCGAAGGTATCGGCCGAACGGCTTTGGTGCTTCCATCTTTGTGCCATCGGAGAGGGTGATGAACCACGATACCCCCAAATCCACACCTACCGGCTCGCCCGAAGGAGGAACGGGGTCCGGAATCTCCGTTTCGGTCGCCAAACTCACATACCATCGGTCCGCCTCCCGCTTGACCGTCGCCGACAGGATTCGGCCCTCGACATGCGGTTTCTCTTTCAGCCGAATCCGCCCGAGCCGAGGTAGTTGTACTGCGTTCTCCAAGACGCGAATCGAACCCGTCAGGCGGAACGAATCGTCGCGCCCTTTTTTCTTGAACCGAGGGAATCCGACCTTGCGCCCCTCCTTCAACCCGCGAAAAAAGTGGTGAAACGCGCGATCCAAATCCCGTAGCGCTTCCTGTGGAGCGCACTTGGAGACTTCGTACATCCACGGGAAGTCGGTTTTCTTCAAGCGGTTGAGTTCCCAGTGCTGTGCGATGGCGTTCGTGCTTTGCCCCGTCTCTTCATAGAGCGCGATGCGTCGGGCAAGCCCCCAATTGTACGCAAATCGGGCCACACCTGCGTGTTTCGCAAGCAGGTGCTGTTGCGCTCGATTCGGCGCCAACTCATACCGATACGCCCGGTGAATCTTCACGCTCGAGAACCTCCAAAGCGCGCTTGGCGCGGTGACGAGCGGAGCGCCGCCCATACAGCCGCGCACAAAACGACGTGAGGACTTCGATCATGTCTTGCACCAAGTCGTCCTTGACCTCGCCTGGCTCCACGACGAGAATTCGTCGGCCTTGAGCCGCCAAAGCCGCCTCGACGTATTCAAAGCCGAACCGCATGAGCCGATCCCGATGCTCCACTACAATCGTGGGGGCATTCGGATCAGACAGCAGTTTCATGAGGTTCGGTCGATGCCCGTTGAGTCCCGAGCCGATTTCTGTGACCGCCTTGACCACGACAAGCTTCTGTTCCGTTGCATATTCCATGAGCCGTGCGATCTGGCGATCCAAGTCCGCTTTTTGGTCGGCGCTTGACACGCGCGCATACAAGGCCACGGCATTCGTTGTGGAAGACTCGGGTTCATGGACGAGGATGGTGCCCGATGGCGTTTGCTCAAAGAGCACGGGCATCCGGCCTTCCTTCTTTTACCCAACGCCAGGCGGTCTTGTACGAGATCCCATTCTTTCTTGCTCAATCGCTAAGTTTCATAATGATAGACTACGACACATGTCTATCATTGTCCATAAATCTTTGGACAGTTTTCAACCCTCGCTCCCGCCCGGGCAGCGTGGTATAATCCCAGCATCATCCCATGCGCGCGCCTGCGCTGCAGTGCGTACCGCCCAAGGGGGAAGAGGCCCGTGGATACCCGTGACGTCGCCCTGTTTCTCGCCATCGCGCGCATCGGCTCCATCACGCGTGCCGCTGAGCAGCTCTTCCTCTCACAGTCAACCGTCACCGCCCGCCTGCAGCGGCTGGAACGCACCCTGGGATACCCCGTGTTTATCCGGACCCCCACCGGTGTTCAACTCACTCCGCAAGGGCAACGGTTGATTCCACTGGCCGAGCGCATGGCCGCCTTAGAAGAGCGGATGCTCCAGTCTGAACCCGAGAGCGCACCCATCCTGCGCGTGCTCTCCGGGCGTGCTTTCGTCTCCGTTGACGTACCCGCCTGCTTAGCCCGCGTCGTCCGCCAACTCGCCGTCCACCTTAAGGTGCGCATGGGCCTGTACGACGACATGCTGCACGCCCTGCTCGCCAACCAAGTCGATTTGTGTTTTTTTGGCGAACCGATTTACCACCCTCACGTCTGCCTGGTCGAGTTTCCCGCCGACTCTATCGATCTCATCGTCCCCGCTGACCACCCTTGGGCCGACCAGTTCCCTGGTCTGCCCGCACTCGCCAAAGAGCCCTTGATTGCCTTCGGCCGCGCCAACGCACCGTTTCGCAAACGCGTCCTGCGGCTCTTGGCACGCTCAGGTGTCTATCCCGCCATCCGCATGGAACTGGACAGCATCGACGGCATCAAAGCCATGGTCAGCCATGGCCTGGGCGTGTCATTCCTGCCGCGGCGGACCTTACACGACGCCGCATACAAGGGCATTGCCGTGATCCCCTTCGATGATCCTGCCTGGCAACGCCCCACCTTTGTGGCGTACCCGGAAGCCGTACGGGACAGACCCTTGGTGCAGCAGGTACTGGACATCATCAGTGAATACTACCAGGAGTTAGCGCACGCCACAGACTGTTCAGCGGCCCCTCCTGAGAACGGCTCAGCCCCCGCGGACGATGCCGCCTCCTCCTGCGCCCTCAAGCCGCCCACCCTGCGCCGGACCCCCGGCGCCCCGCCTGGTCATCTGTAACCCCGTTGCTGCATCCAGTCCCCTTCAGGTCACCCCCGTCCTGGGTCACTCCCATCTTGGTTGAAACCGGTTGCATCCACAGGCGGCCGGTTCACGTTGGCCAGGCCCCACCAAAACAGGTCCATCACACGCTGTGCCGCTGCCTGAGCCTCGTCCTGCGGGACGGGGTGCATGGACAAGCGGTTGGTCTCCATCCAGACCAAGGTGATGAATGCGCGCGCCGCAAACTGCGGATCGACATCGCGGATTTCCCGCCACACCAAGGCTTCAAACAGCGCGTCCGCCACGGCTTGGACCAGCCGCTGCTGGGGCAGCTGCAGCGTGGAAACCTGTTCTTTAGACAGGTGAGGAAGCGCATTTTGAATCAACTGATAAAAGCTTTCATACGCGTACGGGTACTGCAGGCGAGAGCAAGCCACACCGAACAACCGGTCCCGTACAGGTCCCGGTTGTTCGAGGATGGCATCAATCTGTTCGCACACGCGCTGCAGAGCACGACTGATAGCCTGTGTAAACAACTCCGCTTTGCTGGGAAAGTGGTAGTACACCGCTGCTTTGGTCAGCCCGCACCGTTCAGCCACTGTATCGGTGCTGACGCCGTCGTAGCCGCGTTGCAAAAACAGCTCTTCCGCCACCGCTAGGATTTTCTCGGCGGTGGGCACCCCCTGCTCACACGAGCGCGGCCGGCCGGGCCGGCGTTCCCGTTCAGCCATGCGCCACTCCTGCCAAGGCCCGGCCAATCGCCAAGACGTTGTCCAGTGTAAACCCATACTTCTCGACCAGCAGTTCCCCGGGCGCCGAAGCCCCGAAGTGATCAATCCCGAGGATACGCCCCTCGCTGCCGACATACTTGTACCAAGACAGCGGATGCGCCATTTCTACCGCTAGGCGCCGGCGGGCGGCGGGCGGCAGAACCTCCGCTTTGTACGCCTCATCTTGGGCGTCGAAAAGCTCCATGCACGGCATGTTCACCACGCGCACCGCCACCCCTTCCGCTGCCAACTGCTTGCCGGCCGCCAGCACCCATTGCACCTCGGAACCGCTCGCCAGCAACACAAGCTGTAGGCCGTCCCCGTGCTGATACAGCACGTAGCCGCCGCGGACAAAGTCTGCGTAGCGACCGTTCAGCTCCGGCAGCAGGGGTACCTTTTGCCGCGTCAATACGAGGGCCACAGGCGCGTCGCGGTGCTCTAACGCATAGCGTACCGCGTAGCCCGTCTCCGTGGCGTCGGCTGGCCGGATCACCTGTACGCCTGGGGTGGCGCGCAGCGCCGCCAGGTGTTCCACAGGTTCGTGCGTCGGTCCATCCTCCCCCACCGCTATCGAATCGTGCGTAAACACGTACATGACCGGTTGCTTCATCAGTGCGGACAGTCGCAAAGCTGGCCGCAGGTAATCCGAGAAGACCAAGAACGTCCCGCCATACGGCATCACCCCGCCGTGCAGCGCCATGCCGTTCAGCGCTGCCGCCATTGCGTGTTCGCGTACACCAAAGTAGACATTGCGTCCGCTGTACTCGCCGCGCGCAAACATGGTTTCGCCGTTGAGCAGGGTTTTGTTGGACGACGATAAATCGGCCGATCCGCCCATCAACTGCGGGACATGGACAGCCAGCGCGTTCACCACCTGACCAAAGGCGTCGCGCGTTGCCATGTCCTTTTGAAAGCGCGGCAACACCTCGTCCCATGCCACCCGCGCGTGATCGTGCAGGGCATCCAACAGCTGTTGTGCGAGTTGAGGGTATTGCTCGCTGTAAGCGGTCAACAGCCGGTCCCAAGCTGCTTCCAGCGCTGCACCGCGCGCGGCCACCCGTTCCTGGAAACGGGCGCGTACCTCGTCGGGGACGTGGAACGGAGGATGGGTCCAGCCGTACGCCGCCTTGGCCTGCTCTGCCTCAGCCGCACCAAGCGGCGACCCGTGGGCAGCGCTCGTCCCTTGCTTAGTCGGCGCTCCATAGCCAATGACGGTCTTCATTTCAATCAAGGTCGGCTTATCCACAGACTGGCGAGCAGTGGCCAAGGCTTGTTCAATCGCGTCCAGGTCGTTGCCGTCGTCAACGCGCAACACCTGCCACCCTAAACTGCGAAAGCGGCCGGCCACATCTTCCGTGAACGTCCAGGCGGTAGGTCCGTCCAGTGAGATGTCGTTCGAATCGTACAGCACCACCAAGCGGTTGAGACCTAGGTGGCCGGCCAGTGACGCCGCTTCATAGGAAATACCCTCCATTAAATCGCCGTCGCCGCACAAAACATAGGTGTAGTGGTCAAAAAGCGGGAAGTTCGGCCGGTTGAACGTACTAGCCAGAAACCGCTCGGTCATCGCCATACCAACCGCCATGGCAATGCCTTGACCAAGCGGGCCTGTGGTGGCGTCCACCCCGGGCGTGTGTCCATACTCCGGATGCCCCGGGGTTTTTGAACCCCACTGCCGGAACGCCTTCAGGTCTTCCAGGCTGACGTCGTACCCTGCCAGGTGCAGCAGGCTGTACAACAGCATGGACCCGTGACCGGCTGACAAAACAAAGCGATCCCGGTTTACCCATTTTGGATTTTGGGGATTGACCTGCAAAAAGCGCGTCCACAACACATAGGCCATCGGTGCCGCTCCCAACGGCAGACCAGGGTGGCCGGAGTTGGCCTGTTCAATCGCGTCAATGGACAAAGCCCGCATCGTTTGGACGGCGAGCCGATCCACATGGTCAAACGCCACAACTACACGCCTCCTCGCCCAGTTCAGCCCGCCAACAGCAGGCACATCTCCCCTCGTTGTATCACAGCCCGGCAGAGAAGACAAACCTGCGTTCATCAGGCAGACGGAACTTCCCCTGCAGGATTTGACGAGCGTACCATATCTCGGCCATTCCACGGGTATCTTAACCGTGGCGAGCTGTTTCTTGTGCCCAGCATACCCAACGAAAGGAGAGACTGCGATGAACTCGCGTGATCGCCAATCCTCCGCTCCCCCTTCATCCACTGCGCCGCCAGTGTCTGCACACGCGGATCCCGCTGTGCATCTGCCGCACGCCGCCGCCCATACGGCCGAACTACCGCAAGCGCGCTGGCCCCGCGCGGCAACCCGTGCAGCCGCTGCATCCGAGCGGGAATCGTCGCTGGTTGACGTAGACAGCCCAGATGACTTCCCTTTCGAAGGGCAACAGGCGAACATCGTGCCACCCACCGGCGGTTGACAAGACAACTCACAGCTTTACAATACCCTTAATGGTACCCTGGGTGGTGCTGTGCAGGCTTTGCAACAACGGTCCGTGGCCGAAGTGCTCATTCCTGGGGACCCCGAATCAGCCAGGTATCCCCTGCTGCGGGGGACCCCAGCCACGGACGGACAGCAGGGAGGGAAGGAACGTTGCAGTACAGCAGCGCCATGCGCAACCGGCTGCGCCGGGTGGAAGGACAGGTGCGCGGCGTTTTAGCCATGATGGAGAAAGGCCGCGATTGCCAAGAGGTGGTCACGCAGCTGGCGGCCATTCGCAGCGCCGTCGACAAGACCATCGCGGCCATTGTAGCAGAAAATCTTGAGGCGTGTTTGCGCGCGCAATGGGAGAAGCAAGAAGATACAAGCGCCACGGTGCAAGCAGCCATCCAATTGCTCATTCGCAGCCGTTAAACTCTAACAGCGCAGATATGCCCCGTACAGGTCCTGCCTTTGCCTGCTGGAGCGAGTCACAGCGGGTGTTGCACCGGCTCAGCCTTGTCCGGGACCCGGATTTGACGCAGACCGATCTCGCCGCTGCAAGGCGGTGAAAACCTCGCTGGGCTGTACGCCGGCCGCTCTCCACAAAACCCATAAGTGGTACAACAAGTCGGCGCTTTCCTCCACCAGCGCAGCTTTGCCTGCTTCTCCGGCCGCTGCGTTTTTGGCGGCAATCACCACTTCGACACTCTCTTCACCCAGCTTTTTGGCCACTTTGTCTATCCCGTGCGTAAACAGGTATGTGGTGTAGGAGCCTGGCGGCATCTCCCGGCGGCGCTGGTCAATCAAGCTCCACAACCGCTGTAACACGTTGATCCCTTCACTTGCCTGCTCACCCTCAGCAGCATGCGCCAGGTCTCGACCAGCTCGCGTAGTACCCGCGGTCTGCGGCTGCCCTTCCGCCGCCGCGCGACGCTGGGCGGTGGCCTCAGTTGCACCCTCCGCAGAGACAACCCTTGCGGACACACCCCCTGCGGGTTGTGTGGCTGCAGCCGCCCTTGAACCCACTGCAGACGTTGGAGTTCCGCCAGGGTAAGTCAAACGGCGGAAAAAACACGTGGATGCCCCCGTATGGCAAGCTGGACCGGCTGGTTCCACACGGTACAACACCGCGTCCCCGTCACAATCCAGGCGAATGTCTGTCACCCGCTGGACATGGCCGCTGGTTTCTCCTTTTTGCCAATACGACTGGCGTGACCGGCTCCAAAACCACGCATACCCGGTGCCAAACGTCCTCTTGAGGGCCTCGCGGTTGGCATACGCCAGCGTCAATACCTGCCCCGAATGAGCGTCCTGGACAATCACCGGCACCAATCCCGTCTGAGGGTCGTACCGGACCTCCTCAAGCAGCGCTTCCTGCACGGATTCACTTGGCATAGGCTCTCCGACTCACTTTCCAAGGTATCTGCTTTGTTACTCCTTCAGCTCTTTTCCCGTTCCGCGGCGGACCACACCCCTGCGTGTTTGCTGGCCGCGGCAGCGCGGGCTCCGTGCCCCTACCTGACCGGGACGCCTTTCTGGCGCAGGTACGCCTTCACCTGACCCACCGACGTCTCCGCAAAATGAAACACACTGGCCGCCAACGCAGCGTCCGCCTTGCCTTCCGTCAACACCTCGTAAAAGTGCTCTTTGCGGCCTGCCCCGCCGCTGGCAATCACAGGCACCCGCACAGCCTCAGCCACCAGCCGGGTGAGCGTCACGTCGAACCCCGCCCGCGTGCCGTCTTGGCGAAAGCTGGTTAACAGGATCTCCCCCGCTCCCAGCTCTGCAGCGCGTTTCGCCCACTGAATGACCTCCATGCCCGTGCTGACCTTGCCGCCTTTGATCATAACCTCGTACTGAGCCATCGACTCGTTGAGCTTCGCGTCAATCGCCACCACGACGCACTGTTCGCCAAAGCGGTGTGCCGCTTCTTTAATCAACTGCGGGTTGCGTACCGCTCCCGTGTTCATCGACACCTTGTCTGCCCCTGCCAACAGCAAGGCGCGGACATCGTCCACCGTCGACACGCCTCCGCCCACCGTGAAAGGGATGTTCACCCGCTCTGCCACCGCCGCCACGACGCGCTGCGTGGCCAGACGGCCGTCTTCCGATGCGGAAATGTCGAGCAACACCAGTTCGTCCGCGCCTTCGGCACAGTACCGCTCCGCCAGCGCCACCGGATCGCCCGCGTCGCGCCGGTTTTCCAGAAAGCCGACGTGCTTGACCACGCGTCCGTCGAGCACGTCGAAACAGGGGATGATGCGCTTGGTTAGCATGCACCCACCCCCTTCAACGCCGCCAGCGCGGCCGCGAGGTCAAGGGTCCCGTCGTACAGTGAACGCCCGCAAACCGCGCCAGCCAAACCACACTGGTGCGCGGCCAGCACGTCGTCCAGGCTGCGGATGCCACCCGAGGCGATGGCCTGCAGGCCGGCCTCCTGAACCTGAACCGCCAACGTCAGGTTGGCGCCAGCCAACGTACCGTCGCGCTCCACGTCTGTCACCAGTGCCCAGCGTACCCCCACAGCCGCGAGCTGGCGGGCCATCTCCGGGATCGACACGTCCGTCTGCTCCAGCCAGCCGCGTACAGCCACCTTGCCGCCGCGCCCATCCAGCCCGGCCACCAGCGCCTCAGCGCCAAACCGCTCGACCATTTCCGCCATCCAAGCCGGGTCGAGCGCCGCCGTGCCCAGTACGCAGCGGTCTGCTCCCGCATCCAGCCAGCGTGCGATGTCGTCCGCGCTGCGAATGCCGCCGCCCACTTCGACGCGCGCACCGTACACCGCCGCGCGCGCCACCACTGCGCGCACCGCCGCTTCGTTCACCGGCCGGCCTGCTTTCGCCCCGTCGAGGTCCACCACATGCAGCCAGCGTGCCCCCTGCGCCAACCAGCGATCCGCTGCTGCAGCCGGATCCCGTGCATACTCAGTCTTGGCCGCGTAATCGCCGCGTAACAAGCGAACGCAGGCGCCGTCTAAAATGTCGATCGCGGCCAACAGCTCAAACACCGCTTTTCTCCCCTTCCTGCGCCTGCCAGGCATGGCACATGGCGATAAAGTTGCGCAGAATCCGCTCGCCCACCGGGCCGCTCTTCTCTGGGTGGAACTGTGTCCCGCAGACCGCACCCTTGGCCACCACCGCGGGCACCGTGTAGCGTCCGTACGTGGCGGCCGCCAACAGGTGTTCCTCCGCTTGCATGACCGCGTAATACGAATGCACGAAATACACGTAGTCGCCTCGGCGCACACCCTCCGTCAAAGGGTGTGGGCGGACCACCGTCAGGTCGTTCCAACCCATGTGAGGCACCTTCACCCCTTGGCCAAAACGCACCACCTTGCCTGGAATGACGCCCAGCCCCACGTGCATGCCGTGCTCTTCACTGACGCCAAACAGCAACTGCATCCCCAGGCAAATGCCTAGCAACGGCCGCCCTTCGCGCACCACCTCGCGCACCACCGGCAGCAATCCGGAGGCGCGCAATTGAAACATGGCGTCGCCAAACGCACCCACCCCTGGCAGCACGACGCCGCAGACATCCCCGCGGCCAGCCAGGGCGGTCCATTGTTCCCCGCGCGCCACCACCACGGTCTCCTCACCGGCGCGGGCAAACCCACTGCGCACGCTGGAGAGGTTGCCTATCCCTGGATCCAGGACGACAATCACTCCAACACCCCCTTGCTGCTTGGGACCGCTTCCCCGTCGAGCTGCACCGCTTCCCGCAGTGCCGCGGCCGTTGCCTTGAACAGCGCTTCGACCATGTGGTGGCTATTGTCGCCGTACAAGATGGCCAGGTGCAACGCCAACCGCCCTTCGTTGGCGAACGACTTGAAAAACTCTCGCACCAGCTCGGTGGGAAACGTGCCAATGCGTTGCGCCGGCACCTCGCCTTGCAAAACAAACGCTGGTCGTCCAGACAGGTCGACCACGGCCCGCGCCAGCGTCTCGTCCATCGGCGTGTGCCGCTCGCCGTAACGACGAATGCCGCGTTTGTCCCCCAACGCCTGATGCAGCGCCTTCCCAAGGCACAACCCGATGTCTTCCACCAAGTGGTGGTCGTCTACGTCGATGTCCCCAGCCGCTTGCACCGACAGGTCAAAACGCCCGTGCACTGCAAACAGGTGCAGCATGTGACGCAAAAACGGCACCGGGAAGTCGAGCTCCGCCCGCCCGCTGCCGTGCACATGCAACTGCAACCGCACCTGCGTCTCGCCAGTGATGCGTTCCACCGCCGCTTGAAAACGGCCACCCTCAGCCATGCTGCTCGCCTCCTGCGCCGTGCTCCGCCATGCGCACCTGCACCGCCCGCGCGTGGCCAGACAACCCCTCCGCTTCAGCCAACGTCACGATGTCCTGCGCATGCGCACGCAGTGCCGACAGCGGATACGCCACGTACGTCATCCTCCGCAGAAAGTCTGTCACACCCAAGCCAGAGGCAAAGCGCGCACTGCCGTGCGTGGGCAGCACATGGTTCGGTCCAGCGTAGTAATCACCCACCGGTTCTGGCGCATACGGCCCCAGAAACACCGCTCCCGCCGTGCGCAGGGCAGGCAACCACCGTTCCGGCTCATCCACCAACAACTCCACGTGTTCCGGCGCACAGCGGTTGACCACTGCCACCGCGTCCGCCACCGACCTGGCCAGCACCAACGCTCCCCAGCGCATCAGCGCTGCCTCGGCAATCTCTCGCCGCGGCAGCTGCGCCAACTGCGCCGCCAGTTCCGCCTCCACACGGTCTGCCAAAGCGGGGCTGGTGGTGACACACACCGCTCCCGCTTGCGGGTCGTGTTCCGCTTGCGCCAGCATGTCAGCCGCTACATAGCGCGGACTGGCCGATTCATCCGCGACAATGAACACCTCACTTGGCCCCGCCACACTGTCAATCCCCACGTCGCCCATGACCAGCCGCTTGGCCAACGCCACATACAGGTTCCCCGGACCGGCAATCTTGTCCACCGCTCGGATGCTCTCCGTCCCGTACGCCAGTGCGGCCACCGCCTGCGCACCGCCGACGCGGTAGACCTCCTGCACCCCGAGCAGGTGCGCTGCCGCCATGACCAACGGGTGCGGCCAGCCTGTATCCGGCTGCGGCGGGGAGACCAGCACCAGCTCGTCCACACCCGCAACCTGCGCTGGGATGACGTTCATCAAGACAGTGGACGGATAGGCTGCTCGGCCGCCTGGTGCGTACACCCCTACACGGCGCAACGGCCGCCAAACCCAGCCGGTCTGCTCGCCATCGTCTCCTGCCAAGCTCCCGTCTTGCGGCCGCTGCAACTCGTGAAACTGCCGTATCCGATCCCGCGCGCGCTGCAAGGCTGCCTGCAGCGGCGGGGCTAGATCCGCCCACGCGCGCGCCAGCACTGCAGCTGGGACGCGCAGTGGGGCCGCCGCATCGACGGCTCCCGGCCAGTCGAAGTGTGCCGTATAACGGCGCAGCGCCGCGTCCCCGCCGTCGCGCACTGCCGCCAGCACCTCGCGCACGGTAGCCTCGGCTGCTGCGTCTGCCGCTGCCGACCGCTGCCAGCGCCAGTTGTCCGCCTCTGCTCGCTGCAGCCTCACGCCTGATTCACCCCCGCACACGCAGCCACCTGCGCTTGTTCCAGCCGCTGCACCACTGCGTCCACCGCCGTTCGCTTGGTGTGAAAGCTGGAACGGTTGGCAATCAGGCGGGCCGAGACGTCAAGCACTTCGTCAAACACCACCAACCCGTTGGCTTTCAACGTAGCGCCCGTCTGAACCAAGTCAAAGATGCGGTCTGCCAGCCCAATCACCGCCGCTAATTCTATGGAACCACTGAGCGCTACCACCTCCACAGCCAACCCGCGGCTGCGGAAGTACTGGTCTGCCAGGTGCGGGTACTTGGTGGCCACGCGCCGCGGACGCTTGTCGCGGTCTTCTGGCCGCCCGGCGACACACAGCTTGCAGCGCGCTGCACACAGGTCGAGCAGCTCATAGACCTCGCGCTCGCTCTCCAGCAGCACGTCTTTGCCAACCACCCCGACGTCCGCCACCCCAAGCGACACGTAGGTGGGCACGTCTGCCGGCTTGGCCAGTAGAAACCGCATGCTGCCACCTGGGCCGCCAGACACTTCAAATACCAGTGACCGCGACTCGTCCAAAGCCAACGGCAACGGCAAGCCGGCCGACCGCCATATCGGCCACACCCCATCTGCGGTGCGCCCTTTGGCAAACGCGACGGTCAGCATTCGCGCTCCTCTCCTTCCGGCTCATGCAGCCAGGCCCCTTCTGTCAGGGCAGTCAACAGCCGCTCTGCCTCGAACGTAAAGCCAATGGCCGGGGCTGGGGCGCCAAACTGGCCGAGCAAGTCGTCATACCGGCCCCCCAGCGCCACCGGTGCACCCACCCCCGGTGCAAACAGCTCCAGGACAATGCCGGTGTAGTACGTCAAATCGCGAGCCAGCGTGAGGTCAAAGGACAGGTGATCAGTCAGACCTTGTTCCGCGAGCACGCGCGCCAAACTGACCAGTTCTTCCCAGCAGCCAGCCACCACGCTGTCCGCCAAGTACGGACGGACCACCTCCGGAACCGCCTCTGCTTGCAACGGGTTGAGCGCTGCCAGCCAAGACAAGGCGTCCTCCGCCACCCCTCCGGCGCGCAGTTGCCACCGCGCCGCCACATAGTCACCCCGCGCCAAACACTGCATCACCTGCTCCACATGGGCTTGCGCCAAGCCCAGGCTGGCCAAGAAGGCAGGGGCAAAGCTGGCGTGACCCACCACCATTTGCCAATCCGCCAACCCTACGGCGTCAGCCGCCTGCTGGCAGAGCGCCAACAGCTCCGCATCCGCCGTACAACCGGTACGACCAATCCACTCCACACCCACCTGCGTAGACTCTGCCGCTTTCCCGCTTGCCCATGACAGGGTAGCGGGATCTGTCGTACGACGGTACACCCGCTCGGCGTAACACCAACGGATCTCCGCCGTCCCAGCCGCCAACAACGGCGCTGCCATCCGTGCAATGGACGGCGTCATCTCTGGACGTAAGGCCACCGTCCGGCCGGTGGCATCAAATAGGCGGAACCAGTCTTCCGCCTCGCCCGCCGAACGGCTGCGCAACAGGGTATCGACGTACTCTAACAACCCGCACGACACTTGCTCAAACCCGCGGTCTTCAAAAAAACGCAACAGGCGCGTCTCCAGCCGCCGCCGGTGCTTGGCCTGTTGCGGGTAGACATCACGCATGCCAGGCGGTCGCTCCGCCCAGCGCTTTTGTAAATCCAAGGACATGAGCCACACTCCGCTGGGCGAGACGCTCGCACAGATCGCCGCACGCCCCGGTTTTAGACCAGTCCGTCTGTCCTACAGTGGGACAGGCTTGCGGTCTATCTGCCAATCCTGTTATGAAAGGTAAAGAATCTACAGGGATTGTACAGCGCTCTCCAAGGGGCGTCAACCAAGGGCCCGGTGCTTATGCCCCCGCCCATCCCTTCCTGCTGCGCCTGACTTGGCGCACGCGCTGCCCGGTGAGAAGGAGAACGAGAACACAAGGCACCGCGTACAACACACGCGCCCAGAGCAAAGGGGTATCGGTTCCAGCCGCCAACCCGTGCACCGTCACCGATATAAATAATAGGTAAGACATCAGATGCAGAGCGCGCCAAACGCGCGTACTCAACCATCCGCGCAGCCAAGAGCTAAGGATGACCACCCCTCCGAGGTACAGGGCAAGACCCCCAAGGGCGCTGGCTAGAGGGCGGTAAGCCACGTGCCGGGGCCACAGCAACTGCAGCCAAGTCCACGGCACGCTGGTGTCTTGACGCAACCCCCACAGGTGCAAGAAGATACACGCGTACGCCAAAACACCCACCAATTCATGCAGCACAGCCACCGTTTTGCGGCCGCGCCAGCGGTCCCACCAGCCGTTGGCACTGGTTAACCCAAGGACCACCGACAGCGCCAACAGCTCGTAAGCCGCAAGCCCTGCGGCTCGCTCTAAAGTCCAATAGACCTGGTTCTGCGCAGCCGTGGACAGAGCCAGGCTATGCACCTCGTACGACGTTCCCCACGCCGCCGCCAGTGCCAACAACCAAGCTACCATCATGGGCCCGCGAGCGGTGATGATGCCGTTTGCCATGCGTGCAACACCTCCCCCTGCTGAGTAATCACCACCCACCCGCGTGTGTGCCGTGCCTGCAGCCACGCGACCCCCGCGGTTGAGCCTAGGATCAAGGCCGCCTTGGCCATCATTTCCGCCGCCACCAGCCGCTCATGCAACACCGTGCACGACATGACGTCGGTGTCAGCGGGTCGGCCCGTCCGCGGGTCGAGCACATGGTGGACCTCCCGGCCCGCGTGCACCCATCGCCGCTTGTAGATGCCGCTGGTGGCCACCGCCAACGACGACACTGTCAAGGTGAGTACATCCGCGTGTGGCGGTGCTGGGTCCGCAATCCCGACCTGCCAGGGGCGCTCCCCGCACTGCCCAGAACACACCAGGTCACCCCCCGCGTTGACCACAAAATTCGCCCATCCCTGCGCTTGCAAAGCGAGTGCGGCTTGCTCCACAATCCATCCCTTACCAATACCGCCAAGGTCCACTTGCGCACCCGGTGTGACACAAGCCTGGCATCGATACGTAGACACCTGAAACGGCTCCGCCGGTACCGACGGTCCTGACCCCGAACCAGTTTGCCGAGGTGTCGCCTCCACCGAACTTTGCGCCGCATACACCTCCGTGCCCGGCGTGACGGGAGCCGTAAGTTGTGCAAAACTGCGCTGATATCCGAGCTGGGCCAACACCCCGCCCAACCCCGGATGAAACAGGCCGCCGCTGCTGCGCTGCGCCCACCGTGCGAGGCGCAAGACGTGCGCGGTCGCCTGACTCACGGTTTGCCATACCCCGGGCTGGCGATTCAGCCGGGAGACCTCGCTGGCCGGGTCAAAGCGCGACAACCGCCGTTCAGCTTGCCGGAACCACTGCTCCACACTCACCAACGCTGGTTGCACCGCATCATCCTGGGCATCCGTCCAAATCAACACTTCGACCTCTGTGCCCAAGGCTGGAAACGCATGGCGTTGCAAGCGTGCTGACCCGCTCACGACGCCGACGAGCGGACGTTGGGCTGCTGTGCATCTCCCGCAGCGATGCCCGCACTCCCTGATCCTTGGATGCCACTCCAGCCAGTTCCATCTCCGGCACTTCGTGCTACACGATGGCGGTGCCGGACGTACCCGCCACTGTCGCTGCGCGGAGGTATCGGTGTGAGCCCGCTCACATCCCCATCCCCTGCGCCCACAGATGGGCCAGAACCGGCCGTGGACCCCCCTACCCCTTGACTGGCGACGGAGCCACCATGGACACTGCCAGCCATACCGGCTGCCGCCGCGACGTCACGGCTGGCGGTGGGCAGCACGGCATGTCGTACGGTATTCCATAATCCAGCAAACCCAGCGACAGCCACCAACAAGGTGCCCCAAGACAAGGCCTGACGCCAGCGCCGGCGCCGTACCTGGGCACGTGTCCGGTCTTTCAGACCGCCAACACCAGGCCCCAGGTTCCCGGCCTGCGGTTGGTGATGCTGAGCCCGCGGATGCGCCTTTTCTGTGAAAGTATCCTTTCCCTCGTTCACGTATGGACGACCCCCTAACCAGACGGGCACAACGGGTTGCAGACGCAATCGCCTGGCTGACCTTCAACGGGGCGACCTTTGCCGTCTTGCTCGCCCTCCCGCCTTCACACCCTCTTTTTAAGACAGCCAGCTTGAAATTGGCTTGAAGCACGGACTAACACATCTGGGAAAATTTATATCTAGGACAGCCTGAAAACGCATTTTATACTAGGCCTATCCATTCCTGTCATGGGAAATCGGGCATGAAGGAGGCGTTTTCGTGAAGGGGTGGAAAAAAAACTCCCTCCTCGTCACAACGTTGACCAGTTTAAGCGCAATCATGGGCAGTGGGTTGACTGTGCCTGAAGCCTGGGCCGCTGACACCAGCACAACCCTTGCTGCCACAACCGCTAACAGTGCAACGCTTAACACGGCCACCACCAGCACTGTCCGTAGCCCAGCTGCCACCTCAACCGGCAGTGCAACCACCAGTTCATACACCGTTCAGTCGGGCGACACCTTGTACGCCATCGCCCAACGCTTTGGCTTGACGGTGCAAGCGATAGCCTCAGCCAATCCCCAATTGCAGAACCTCAACCTGATTTACCCCGGTGAAACCATCAACCTGCCTGTCTCGCCCCATCAACTTCTGGTGGACAACATTCTCGCCACCGCGACCTCCTTGGTGGGTGTCAAGTACACCTGGGGTGGCAGTTCACCGGCCAGCGGTTTTGACTGCTCCGGCTTTGTCTGGTACGTGTTTGGTCAAAACGGTATCACCCTGCCGCGGACCTGTCACGACCAGGCGACCGTTGGCACGTTTGTGC
>JAILZF010000003.1 GCA_023512635.1 Alicyclobacillus sp.
TGGTGAAACCCGCACCGGCCACAACATGCAGCACCACCGCCAGGTCTGACAGGTGAACCACCCCGCTGACGAGCAACAGGGCGGCACCGGCGGCCGCTGGCACAGCCTCGTTGAGGTGACGCGGCCGCCACAAAATGCACACCACCACGCACAGCAAAAGGAGCGGAGACAGCCAGGCCGTCAGCATCGTCCCCCTCCCTTAACGCAAGCGGGTACTGCGCATGATCCGCTGCCGGTACGGCGTCCACAGCTGTCTCCACCGGGTCTGGCGGCCGGCAGCCGAGGCTGGCGCAAGCAGCCATACCAGCCCCAGACCGGCGGCCACCACCAGCACTACTTCCACCATGCGGCATCCCCCTCGTCCGCCCGGATTGGACAACATCCCAGGGCGGTTGCGTACATTACCGTTATTCAGTGCCCTGACGAAGGGTGCGGGCAGTAAAAAACCCATCGGTGAAAACCGACAGGCTGGTCGTCGAGTGTCGATGAGGACTTAATGCTTGTGGCCGTTGCTCTTGTGCTTGTGGCCGCCACTCTTGTGGCCGTTGCTCTTATGCTTGTTGCCGCCACTCTTGTGGCCGTTGCTCTTATGCTTGTTGCCGCCACTCTTGTGCTCGTTTTTCTCGTTTTTCTTGTGCTTGTGGCCGCCGCTCTTATGGTGACCGCTGCCTTTTTCGAGTGACCATAGCTGTTGCAACTCTTCCCGCACCATATTCCGGATGAGCTGTTGCAAACGCACCTTGCGCCGGTTTGTCTGCGCCATCGCCAACCCTCCTACATACAATTTGGTACCAGACTATGGAGCCTGGAGCCGGCTTGCATAGGCAGGTGCGGCTGGAAACCTGCGTATTCCTGCGGGATAGGCAAAGGGGGGGGATGCGGATGGACTTGCAGGTGGTGCGGTTGACGTTATTGCCAGAGGACTGGCAGCGCCTGCAGGCAGACAAGCTGCCCTCGTGGGCCGCAGCTGAGTGGAGCCATCACGGCCAACGTGAACGGGTCTGGGTCCGCTTGCGGGGCAACCGAACCCGCTATAAACCAAAAAAATCTTACGACATCCGCACCTGCGCACGCACCTTCCATTTAAACGCTGAGTACGACGACCCGGCGCTGCTGCGCAGTGCATTGGCGTTTTGGCTGTTTGAACAACTGGGTGTCGCCTGTCCGCGGACACAGCCCTGTTGGCTGCAGGTCAATGGCCAAGACCACGGCGTGTACTTGGCCATTGAAGGCGTCGATGCAGCCTTTTTTCGGCTCCGCCACCGCAGGTGCCAAGGTCTGTTTTACGCGGTCAACCACAACGCGCACTTTGGTCTGTTCACAACCTCAGGACGGCTCAAACACCATCTATTGTCTGGGTATGAACAGGTGTTAGGCAAGCTCGCCGAGCGCCAAAGGCTGCAGCGTTTTCTGTTCGATCTGAACACCTTGCAAGGCGCCTCTCTGCAACGTTTTTTGGCCAAATCGCTCGACGTCCCTCAATACCTGGCCTGGCTAACGGGTGTGGTCTGTACCAGCCATGCTGACGGATTGACGCAAAACTACGCCTTATACACCTGCCGGGAACTCCCTCGTTACCGGATCATGCCGTGGGACTGTGAAGGCACGTGGGGACGTAACTGCTACGGGGAACCTTGCCCAGCCGACGTGGTCCCCGCGCGGGGGGATAACGTTCTGACCCGCCGGCTGTTGTCCGTCCCCACATGGCGCTCCGCCTATTGGCAAACGTTGCGGCAAGCGGTCCACCACTGGCTGCGCGAAGACGTCATCCTGCCCATCGCGGCCGCCTGGTTGCAGCGTGTAGTCCCCGCCCTCATGGCCGATCCCGCCCGTCCCCGACGGCCAGACTTGGTGGCGAGTGAACTGGCTACACTCCGCCAATACTTGGCCGAGCGCCGTCAATACCTGTTGTCCGCCCTGCCTGCTGCAGACCCAACCACAGGCCAACCTCAACGGGCGGGCGCCTGAAGGCACCCGCCCGTCCATCGCACTCGGCAGAGATTTACGCAAATAGCTGCTGTAACTCCAGCACATGAGAAAATACGTAGTCTGCGTTCAGTTGCTCAAACTGCGGCCGGGCTGCTTCTCCCTCCAGTCCGGTCAAGACTGCGGCAAAGCGGCAGCCTATGCTCTGCGCCGCCAAACGGTCTGCGACTGAATCACCGACAATCAGCACCCCGTCCGCCTCCGCCTGCGCCAGCGGCAACGGGTATGCCAACACCGCCGCAGCGTCCGCTGTCCCCAGGTAACTGCGCAGGTAGCTGAAAGGATGCGGCTTGGCCAACGGCGCACGGGACGGCAGCTGTGTCTCTGCCGCCAAGACATCACTGGCCGTCGTGATCCGCTGCCGCTCAAACCACTGCAGCCAACCAAGCTCGCTTAATGGCACACGCGTCTCAATCTCCGGCCGGCCTGTGGCAATCCCCAGGCGTACCCCTAACTCCGTGAGTCGTTGCAAGAGCGCCGAAAACGCAGCGGGATCGACAATCGGCAACTCATCTTTCAGAAACCCACGTTTGCCAGGTTGCCGGGTTGCCGGGACATACTCGTCCCCCAAATACCACTCTTGGAAGGTCTCTTGCCCAACCTGCCAGAGATGACGGCCTTCCGCAAACGCGGGCACAGAGGTCCCTGCAACAGACTGAAGACGCTGCTCCAATCCGGCAAACAGCTCGGCTTTGCTGCGGGCGTCCGCCAAATCTGCAGCAAATGCAGCAAAGTCCGCCCGCCAAGGCAGTTGTACGCGGCGCACTTCGGCTCCCATGCGCTGCAACGCCATACGCGTCCAGCCTTCCGTCAGCAGCTCTGGCAGCTTGTCCACCGCCCCCGGCTCCCGCTCCACCCAGGCGGTGAGCAAGCGCGTCAATTGGTAGGCTACCTGCAGGTAGACCATGTCCCAGTTGGCGTTGACGCCACGGTCTTTCATCATGCGTAAGACGCGGTCGTCGGCAAACACCTCTCGGCGAATGCGGCGGATATCCGCCTCCGGTGGCGTCGGATGGAAAGGAGGCACCCCGTCCGGCGGCAAGGCGAGGTACTGCGGGCTGTACAAAAGCTCATGCACCGTCAATGCAGAGGCGTCAAAGTACCGCTCTTCGCTGAGCATGACCCCGTCAATATCAAACAGCACTGTATGAAACAACGCCTTGCCCCCTCAGCTAAAGCGGTGACGGAAGTCGTCCATGAATTCGCGCAGCCGTACACATGCTTCATAGGGCACCGCATTGTACAGCGAAGCGCGCATACCGCCCACCGAGCGGTGACCACCCAGACCAATCAATCCGCGCGTCTTGGCCTCCTGCAAAAACTTGGCCTCCAACTCTGCATCCGCCAAACGGAAGGTGATGTTCATCAGCGAGCGGCAAGACGGCTCCGCTACACCCTGGTAAAAGCCGTGGCTTTGGTCGATGGCTTCGTAAATTAAGTTGGCTTTGGCGCGGTTGCGCTCGGCCATGGCGGATAAACCGCCTTGGCGCAAGGACCATTCTGCCACCAGTCCCACCAAATAGACAGCAAAGGTTGGCGGGGTGTTGTACAGCGACTTGTTTTTCGCGTGGATTGCGTAACGCAGCATCGTTGGCAGGTTGCGCTGATTGGCTATCTCTTCAGCCTGTTGCAGCCATGACTCCCGGACCAACACCACCGTCACGCCGCTTGGACCGATGTTTTTCTGCGCCCCTGCGTAAATCAGGTGGTAATCGGCAACGCGGAACGGCCGCGAGGCGATGTCGCTAGACATATCAGCCACCACCGGCACCGTCAGCCCGTGCGCCAAGTCTTGCCACTGTGTACCTTCGATGGTGTTGTTGCTAGTGATGTGGACGTACGCCGAGCCGGGCGCAGGTTGAAGGTCTCGCCAGGACGGGATGGTCCGGTATCCCCCCTCCTTGGTGCTCGCTGCGACTCGTGGCTGGCCCAATCGCTGTGCATCTTGCAAGGCTTTTTCCGACCAGCTGCCCGTTAACACGTAATCGGCCACACCGCCGGACGGCAAAAAGTTCATAGGCACCATGGCAAACTGAAGGCTCGCCCCGCCTTGCAGGAATAGCACCCGGTAATCGTCCGGGATGTCCAGCAACTGGCGCAGTGCCTCTTCAGCACGCGCTTGAATCCCTTCATACTCTTTGCTGCGATGGCTCATTTCCAACACGGACAAGCCACAGCCGCCCCAGTTCAGCAACTCGGCCTGCGCTTGCTGCAACACCTCATCCGGCAACGCCGCCGGGCCCGGGTTAAAATTGCACACATCCTGCCGCGCGTTGGTCAACGCCTTCCCCTCCTGCCTCACAATTCGATGCTTCGGATGGTACGAATACCGTCAATCCGTCCAATTTCAGACAATACATCCGCCGGGACCGGCTTATCGACAGACAACAGCATCACCGCATCTCCGCCTGTCCCTTGCCGGCCAACCTGCATGGAACCGATGTTAATATCCGCTTGCCCGAGAATCATGCCTATGCGGCCAATCATACCCGGCCGGTCCAAGTGTTCAGTGTAAATCATATGGCCGTCCGGCAGCGCGTCGATTCGGTAATCGTCAATCAACACAATGCGCGGTCCGGCACCGTTGTACAGCGTCCCCGCGACCCGGCGGCGGCCCTGCGGTGTGGCTGCGGAAACCGACAACAGCGTGGTGTAAACCGGGCTTTTCGGTTGCTTCACCTCGCGCACCGTGATGCCTGCCGCCTCGGCCAAGGCTGGAGCGTTGACGTAGTTGACCTCATCCCCATAGCGCTGACCGAGCAACCCTTTCAGCACCGTCCGCGACAAGAACGACACCTCTTGCTGTGCCAATTCTCCGCCATAGGCAATTTCGATGTCGGACAGCGCCCCTGGAGCCAGCTGGCCGAGCAACAAACCCAGTTTTTCTCCGAGTGTCAAAAACGGCTCGAGGTAGTCTTTAAGGTCTTTGTCCAGCGACGGCAGGTTCACCGCGTTGCGGAACGGCCGCCCGAGCAGAACATTGGCCACTTCTTCGGCAACCACAATGGCCACATTCAACTGTGCCTCTTCCGTCGACGCTCCCAGGTGCGGCGTGAACACGACATTGGGAAACTGGCGCAGCGGGTGGTCAGCAGGCAACGGTTCCTCCTCGTACACGTCCAGCGCAGCCCCCGCCACCTTGCCACTGGCCAACGCCTCACACAACGCCTGCTCGTCGATGATCCCGCCGCGGGCGCAGTTGACCACCCGGACCCCGTCCTTCATGCGCGCAAACATCCGCGCGTCTATCAAGTGCCGCGTCTCCTTGGTCAGCGGCGTATGAACGGTCAAAAAGTCGGCCACCGCCACGGCTTCCGCCAGTTCAGCCCGGCGAATGCCCAGCTGTTTCGCGCGCTCTTCCGTCAAAAATGGGTCGTATCCGTAAACCTCCATGTGGAACGCCTTGGCGCGTTTGGCCACCTCTGTCCCAATCCGGCCCATCCCCACTACAGCCAGGGTCTTACCCGCCAACTCTACACCAACAAACGATTTGCGGTCCCATTTGCCGCTTTTGACCGTTGCGTGTGCCTGTGGGATGTGGCGGGCCATCGCAATCATCATGGCGAACGTGTGCTCGGCGGCGGAAATGGTGTTGCCGTCCGGGGCGTTCACCACCACGACGCCGCGCCGCGTCGCAGCGTTGACATCGATGTTATCTACACCGACCCCCGCCCGTCCCACGACTTTCAAGCGGCGAGCCGCAGCCAGGACACGTTCCGTGACCTTCGACGCAGAACGCACCAGCAGTGCGTCGGCATCCTGCACCGCTTCCGCCAGTTCAGCTTCGGAAAGGCCCGTACGAACCTCGATTTCGACGTTGGGAATCACGTTAAGTTTCTCCAGGCCCTGACTGGAGATGTCGTCGGCCACCAAGACTTTCACCACGTCGCCCTCCTCGTCTCTTCCTGTCCGCCTGCATGGCGGTAAGCCGCGGCCAGCGCGCCACAGCCTTGTCCCAGCTGCAGCAACACGCATTCTGCACAAAAGGCCGCCCGAACCCTCTCCACACAGCGTGGAGTGCCCAGGCGGCCGGCTTGGTTGCAGTTCGCACTCCCCCGAGGTTTTCCTCGTTTTCCGCCAGTCATGCGAACCGTGTCGAATGGCGCTAGCTTTCTTCCAGCGTACTGACCCGGCGCGCTCCCTGTCAATCACTGCACTCCGCCTGAAAACGCTCTCCAATTCGACAGATTTGTGACAACCCCTGCCGCCTTACATCCCTGCCTGCCCTGAGCCATGGGACGCCTCCGCCAGGTGAACAGCCTCAGCCGCGCACAACAGCGAAGGGTTGTGGGGCGTACTGGCGTCCTCCGCCTGCAGCGTAACATGGCCTATGCCCAAGTGCAGCAAGCGGTGTTCTACCTCACCTAAAATCGCCTGGCTTTCGCGCACCGTCAGGTTGCCGTCAATCACCAGGTGACAAGATAACGCATTGCGACCGCTGCTAATGGACCAGACGTGGATGTCGTGCACCCCGTGCACACCGGGAACAGACTTGACGGCTGCCACCACCTGCTGTAGTTCTATTCCCGCCGGCATCCCCTCCATCAAAATGTGCACCGTCTGCCGCAAGACCCGCCATGCCCCCCAGGCAATCAGCACAGCAATGCCTGCACTCAACAGCGGATCTAGTGCATACCAGCCGGTGACCGACATGGCCAGGGCAGCCACCACCACCGCCGCGGACGCCGCCGCATCCCCAACCATGTGCAGCACCGCACTGCGCACGTTAAGGTCGTGCTCGTGCCGCAAACTCAGTGCGAGATACAGGTTGACCATCAGGCTTAGGAGGGCACCCGCCAACATCCACCCGCCGGCCACCGGTTGCGGGTGTTGCAGCCGGCGGTACGCCTCAACCACGATAAAAAGGGTGACTGCGAGCAGCGTCAGACCATTCAAGAGCGCTGCCAAAATCCCTGAACGGTGGTAACCAAACGTCAAGCGCGGGTTGGCCGGCCGTTGTGCCTGCTGCAATGTGTACCATGACAACCCAATAGCCCCGAGATCGGTAAGGACATGGCCTGCGTCGGACCACAACGCTAAGCTGTGCGCCAGCCACCCAGCTGCAATCTCCGCAGCCAAGACCAGCAAAGTCAGCCAAAACGCCCGTTGCATTTTCCCTGCAGGCGCATGTGCGTGACCCCAGGGCCCGTGAGTATGACCCGCGTGCGTGTGGTTGTGATGATGCTCAGACATGCCCATCCCCTTCGCTGCCGCCCGCTGCTGGCAGCCTCGCCGGAGCGGGCCCGCCTTTGCCGACCATTATACCTGAGTATCCCCGGTTTGTCGGTCGGCAGCCGCATCATCCTGGGGCCCAACCCCTTTTCAGGGACACTCCCCTGTCCCGTCCAATTCCCCACTCCCTAGTTGCCGATGGATGAGGTGTCTGCAGTATCCTCCGCGGTCCGGACCTCATAGGCTGATGCCAGGAAGGGGGATGCAGGGTGTACGGATACGGACACGTCTATCCACTGGGGCAAGTTCTTGCCACCAATCCACCGGTACGAGAAGTCACCGCGGTTGGTATGCCAGCCGTCAGCACGACGGCAGCGGTGGGCGCGCATGCTATCCTGGTGGGTGAAATCACCGTAGACGAAGAGGTGTTTATCGGTTTTCACGCCACCTTGCGCGCCGACTCAGCCGCCCCGTTTTACATCGGAAAACGCACCAATCTGCAGGATTTTGTACTTTTACACTGTCATCCCGGTCAACACATAGACGTCGGCGGGGTGGCGTATGGTGTGTACATCGAGGGCGCGGTCAGTGTGTTGCACCACGCGGCCGTCCACGGCCCTGTCTTTGTTGGCCAAGGCACGTTCATCGGACAACACGCCTCGATTTACGGGGCTCACATCGGCCGCCACTGTGTCATCATGCATAACGCCACCGTGACCCAGCACGTGCGCATTCCAGATGGCCGCTACATCGCTCCAGGCCAAGCGGTGTATACCCAGGCACAGGCAGATGCGCTGCCACCCGTCCCGCCTGAGTTGCGCACCTTAAACGCGGAAATTGTCGATCACTACAACCGCCTGAGGCGTTCCTACCTGCAGCACACCCCTTTATTCATGACAGTGACGGGGGTTCCTGCCGCCATGGCACCGGGTCGTTGACCGGGGTTCCTTGCCGGAGTCGTTGGACCACACCGCTCCACACCTGCAGCCAGCGTGCCTGGGCGCGCGCTTCCATACGCTCGAACAGTTCTTTGTTCGGCAACTGAGCAAACAGCTCGCGCGCCGGCACGCCCATCAGGTCGTTGGTATTCACTTCGAACAGCCACAGCTGCCCTTTCCTATCGATGCCAAAGTCAGCCCCCACCTCTTCAAACTGACCCGGCCGGATAGCGTCTAGTGCCGTGCCAATGGCCAACCCAGCCGCCGCCAGCCAGGCCCCGACTTCGTCTGGTTGGACGGGTAGGGACAAGGCTTGCAGCACCGTCCGTGCGGGCCACACCCGGCCACCGCTGCGCGCCACGTTGCTCACTACGTCTCCGGTGCCGCCAACCCGCGCCAACACTCCCGCGCAGACCCAGCAGTCATCCAACTCGCGCTGTAAATGAACGCGAAAATCCACGGGTTGACCCTGCCAAGTCAACACCGGCGCAGCCTGTTGCTGGATACAGGGGCGGCCGCGATAATACCGTACCAACGCCCAGACCACGCGGCGGTAAGGTCCGACCATGCGCACCCTCCGTTCACCCGCAACCTGCCACTGGCAGGCTGCCGGAAGGCCACTGACCTGGCTCACCCCTTGCCCCCCCCAACCGTCCACTGGTTTGATGTACACGCGGCGGAAACGCCGCAACCAGGCTGCCAACGCCCCCGGGGAAAAGCGAGCGGTCACCGGCTGGTGAAACGGCAGCGGACCGGCACGGCGCAACAGCCTGTACATCTCCCATTTGTTGAAATACCCGCGCTTGGCGTCAAACACAGGCTCGTCAGGGTGTTCCAGAGCCACTGCCTTCCCTCCTGTTCGGCCGACGGCCCAGCCAGGACAGTCCTGATGTCGAGTGTTCTGTCGACAGGTGATCCCGCACCAGCCACCGCCAATGTCACGCTTGTTCAGGGTACGCACCCACCCGCCATCCAGCCACGGCGGCCGTCCGTCTAGCTCCGGCAGTCCTGTCCTGCGGCAGTGATACATCCGGGATTCGCCAGGCTAACAAGCCGCCTGGCCGGCCACACTAGCGACAGCGCAACGGGCTTGCCCGTGCCATTCAGGGAGGGATGGTCCTATGCCAGAACAACCGACGAGCATGCAAGCACAGAGTCCGCTGTCAGACGCACAAAACTCGGTCCTCAAAGCGCAACGCGCAGCCACCCAGGCGTTGTCCCACCCGAGTGCAACTGCGGTCCATCAGGCCGAACACGCCCTGGCCAAGGCAAACCGCGCCGTCGCACAGGCCGATCAAGACCCCAACCGGCAAGCCTTCCAACAAGTGGAACAAAACCTGCACGATGCGCAACAACGCCTGTCGGCTGCCAAGTCGGCCACCGCTGCACGCCGCGACTAAACCGGCCATGCCTGGCCAAGGCGCATACACAACCAGGCGGAGGAGCCCTCTCCCCCGCCTGTCGCTTCATCACCACCCTAGCTTACTCAATCACCACCAACAAATCCCCTGGTTGTACCGCATCTCCCGGCTTACAACTCACTTCTTTGACGGTGCCTGCGACGGGCGCTTGCACCTGCATCTCCATCTTCATGGCTTCGGTCACGACGAGGATCTGGCCTTTCTCCACGATGTCCCCTGGTTTCACCAAGACGGCCAAGACGTTTCCCGGCATCCGCGCCCCTACTTCCCCTGGCGCATCTCCAGCCTGACGGCGCGCACCTGTGTCGACAGGGGCACTCTTGTCCCGTACCTCGACGTCACGCGGCTGACCGTTGAGCTCGAAGAACACCGTACGCTTGCCGTCCGGTTGCAAGTCGCCGACAGACAACAGCTTGACCACCAATGTTTTGCCACGTTCAATCGAGACCTTGATTTCCTCGCCCGGGCGCATGCCGTAAAAGTACGTCAACGTATCAAGAGGTGACGGGTCACCAAACTGCGCGCGGTGGCGGAACAGCTCTTCTGTCACCTGCGGATACATCACGTACGACATCAATTGCCGGTCGTTTGGCTCAAACCCCAGCCGTTCTGCCATGCGGGCGCGCTCTGCGGCAAAATCGACAGGCGGCAACACCTCGCCTGGGCGGCCAGGCAGCGGCTGCCGGCCTTTTAGCACCGCTTGCCGCAACGCCTCTGGGAACCCTCCCGGGGGCTGGCCCATTTGTCCGAGGAAGAACTCCACCACCGACTGCGGGAAATCAAGTTCGTGCGCGCGTTGTAACACGTCGTCCGCCGTTAAGTTGTTTTGCACCATAAACAGCGCAAAATCACCCACCATCTTGGAGGACGGCGTCACCTTGACGATGTCACCCAGCAGTTGGTTCACCTCTGCGTACGCCTGCTTAACCTCTTCGAAGCGGTCGCCAATCCCCAGGGCAATGGCCTGTTCGCGCAGGTTTGTATACTGGCCGCCTGGCATTTCATGCAGGTAGACCTCAGCCGTCGACGTCTTCATGTCCGCCTCAAACTGCGCATAGTACTGTCGCACCACTTCCCAGTAATCAGACAGCTTCTGCAGCTCCGTAAGGTCGTCAGGCACTGCGCGCGGTGTGCGCTGCAAGGCGGCAACCAGAGAGTTCCAACTCGGTTGAGAGGTCAACCCTGACATTGAACTGATGGCAACATCGACGATGTCCACCCCCGCTTCCGCCGCCATCAACAGGGTGGCCATCCCGTTGCCACTGGTATCGTGCGTGTGCAAGTGGATGGGAATCCCCACGTGATCGCGCAGGGCCTGAACCAGCTTGATGGCTGCGTACGGTTTGAGCAGCCCCGCCATGTCTTTGATGGCCAAAATCTGCGCGCCCGCCCGCTCCAGCTCGCGCGCCAGGTCAACGTAGTAGCGCAGGTTGTATTTCGGACGTTCTGGGTTAAGCACATCCCCGGTGTAGCAGATGGCCGCTTCCGCAATTTTGCCCGCCGCGCGTACCTCGTCAATTGCTACCAACATGTTGGGTAACCAGTTTAAACTGTCAAAGATGCGGAACACGTCGATCCCGCTTTCCGCCGCCAATTGGATAAAGCGGCGGACGGCATTGTCAGGGTAGTTCTTGTATCCCACCGCGTTGGCCCCACGGAACAACATCTGGAACAACACATTGGGGATGGCCTCGCGCAACAGAGCCAACCGCTCCCATGGGTCCTCCTTCAAAAAGCGCATACTGGCGTCAAACGTCGCGCCACCCCAGACTTCCATGGAAAACAAATGGGCGCCAATATGTGACGTGGCTTCTGCGATGCGCAGAAAATCGTAGGTGCGCACGCGCGTGGCAAGCAGCGACTGATGGGCGTCGCGGAACGTGGTATCTGTCAACCACAGTCGCCGGTCTTGGCGAATCAGTCGCAACAAGCCTTCCGGCCCTAACTCGTGCAGCAAGTCGCGCGTCCCGCGCGGCGGTCTGTCGTTGTAGCGGTACGCAGGTACGGGTGCCGCCGGTAACTCGGGCTTGGCCTGCGGCCCCCCTGGACCCGCGCCGTTGACGGTCACCTCGGCAATAAAGTTGAGCAGCTTGGTACCGCGGTCTAAACGCCGCGGGAAACGGAACAACTCTGGATGGGTTTCGATAAAGTGGACATCGAACTCCCCGCTTAAAAACTGCGGGTGACGTACCACGTTGGCCAAGAACGGAATGTTGGTTTTGACGCCGCGGATACGAAACTCTTGCAAAGACCGGTACATTTTGGCCGCCGCTGCCTCAAAGGTCAAAGCAAAGGCACTGATTTTTACGAGCAGTGAATCGTAATAGGGAAGAACCCGCGCCCCTTGAAAACCGTTCCCGCTGTCTAAACGGATCCCAAAACCTACCGCTGACCGGTACGTCGTAATCCGGCCGGTATCCGGAACAAACCCATTGAGCGGGTCCTCCGTGGTCACCCGGCACTGGATGGCGAACCCCCGGGTTTGCACATCCTCTTGGGAACTGATGCCAATTTCCGGGTCGGACAGCCGGTACCCTTCGGCCACGCGGATCTGTGCCTGGACAATGTCGATACCCGTGATGAGCTCAGTGATGGTGTGTTCCACCTGAATCCGCGGGTTCACTTCAATAAAGTAAAACTGTCCGTCCGGGGTTAGGAGAAACTCGACCGTCCCCGCGTTCTCGTACTCCGCATGGCGCATCAGGCGCACAGCTGTTGCACAGATGGCTTGCCGCAAGTCGGGCGCAAGCCGCGATGGCGCAACCTCTACCACTTTTTGGTGCCGGCGTTGAATCGAGCAGTCCCGCTCGTACAGATGCACCAGGTTGCCGTGGCTGTCTCCCAAGATCTGCACCTCGATGTGTTTGGGGGATTCAACGTACTTTTCCACGTATACCCCACCAAACCCAAACGCCGCCTGTGCTTCCGACGAGGCCCGTTGGAACGCGTCGACCAACTCGCTCTCGCTGCGCACCACGCGCATACCGCGGCCGCCGCCGCCACTGACCGCTTTGATGATCACCGGATACCCTGCCTGTTCGGCAAAAGCGCGCGCCGTCTCCAGGTCTACGGCACCCTCGGTACCTGGGATGACCGGTACTCCTGCCGCCATCGCCGCTTGCCGGGCAGCCACCTTGTCGCCAAACATGCGCAGGTGATGCGGCTTCGGGCCAATAAACACGATGCCCGCTTGGCGACAGGCATTGGCCAATGCCTCACTTTCGGATAAGAAACCATACCCCGGGTGGATGGCATCACACTCGTTGCGCAACGCCACCTCAACAATCTCGTCGACGTTCAAGTACGCTTCCACCGGTCCTAAACCCGCACCAATTTGGTACGCCTCATCCGCCTTGTAGCGGTGCAGGGAGAGCTTGTCTTCCTCTGTATAGACGGCCACTGTGCGGATTCCTAACTCCGTACACGCACGACAGATGCGAATCGCAATCTCACCGCGGTTGGCCACCAAGATTTTGGCAAACTTGCGCATGCGCCTTTGGCTCTCCTCTCTTGTCCTTGCAGTCCCTGCAAGGGCCGTCCGTCGCTTAGCCTGAATGATTTGGATGTATTTATACCACAGTGGCTCGCACTGATAAGGGTTGCTGTTGCCCGTGACGGAACAACGGGCGTTTGGGAAAGCGGTTGCAAGCCCACACTGATGACATACCCGTCATGGTCACGTGAGGGTAAAGGTGAGAAGAAGGAAGGGAGACCCATGGGACATGGGGAGACATCAGGGACACCCTCGTTTGCCCGCTATCCAGCACGTGACGTGGTCCACCTGACGGTCCAGTGTGCAGACCCGGACGCACACCCTGACTGGGCCGCTGAGGTGTTGGCGGACGCCGCTTATGAAGGCGCGTTATACGCCGCCGTACAACGAGTCACGGGGGATACCTTGGCCCTGACCGCACCTGTGGCCGACGCCCGCCTGTGGACGCGTGTGGCCGCCCAGAACGGCGCAGACGTCACCGTCTCGCCGCCCTTGTCTGCCGCCTTACCTCGCCACGCGGAGGTGGAGTTGCCGTTGTTGCCTCCTGCCTCCTCGTAACGTTGTCCTGTGCATAAACCGGAAGCACCCGCCACTCCGTACCGAGGCGTACTCTGTACGGCCGGCGGGTGCTTACCCATCCGCAGAACGGACCCTCCGTCCTTACGACTCCAACCAAAAATAATAGATGCACCATAACAAAAACAGCATACAGACAAAACCTCCGGCAACAAACACCGCCCCCGCTGCAGTCACCCACACACTCGGGACCGCTAATGCTGCTGTCAAGGCAATGGCGGCCAACAGCAACACGCCTTGCAGCGTCAGCTTGACCAGCTTCCAGAGGACGAGCGCCATCGCCACGCCAACCAACAAGTGAACGAGCAACTCTCCCCCCTCCCCTTCCTGGACAAACCGTATACGGAATTGTCTGTGAATTGTTTTACCCCAGTATACGGTCAAAGGAAGGCCCTAAGACCGGGCGCTAGAACGTGGAACTCCGCCGAATCAAGAACGAGGTACCTGCAGCGGGTCACCTGTACTTTTGTCCGAGCTCCTCTATAATGAGGAGGGAAGAATTGGTCCTTGAAGACCCATCCCTGCGACAGGAGGCTGATGCCGCATGGGGCCCATCCAAAGCGATGAAGTGCAGGCGGTGCTCAATCGGTTTGCAGGCCGCGAGGTGTACCTGCACTTGGAGACCACCAACGGTGCCTACGCTGCACGCGACGCCAATACGATGGCCATTTGCGCCTACATCCGCAATGGCCGCATTCGCTACCACCGCGGCAGCATCTGCGGCACGGGTCCGTTCCGCGTAGGGCTGAAGACGGACGACGGCTGGGTTTATGCCGAAGGGCTAACCGACTGGGAGCTTGATGAACAAGGCCGGTTGTTGCTTGCTGGGCACGACGCAGACGGCCGCCTGGCCATTGCCTTGGAATTGAGTGATACGCCGTTTCGCGTGTAAATGGGCCGCATCCCCGCGGCAGTATGAGCGGCCTTTCTGCGTGAGAGGAGGTTGACCCCGTGGAACGACACGTCCTGGTGGTCTTTCCCCATCCTGACGATGAGACTTTTGCCAGTGGCGGGACCATCGCCCTGCACACCCGCGCCGGAACCCCGGTGACCTACTTGTGCGGCACCCTCGGAGAGATGGGGCGCAACATGGGCCGCCCTTTTTTTGCCACCCGTGAAACCCTGCCTTTGATCCGTGAGCGCGAGCTGCGCGAAGCCTGCCACCACCTGGGTATCCGAGACTTGCGATTGATGGGCTTGCGGGATAAAACCGTTGAGTTTGAAGACCCCGAGCAACTCGCGGATCGCATCTTCGCCGTGGTTCAAGAAGTGAACCCCTCCCTCGTCATCACCTATTACCCTGGGTACGCAGTGCACCCGGACCACAATGCCCTGGGAGCGGCGACCGTCCGGGCCCTGCAACGGTTGCCTAAGGATGAACGCCCTGTGTTGCACTGCGTGGCGTTTTCCCCAGACTGCCGGCAAGTCTTAGGAGAACCGGATGTGGTTCTGGACATCAGTCCGGTGTCAGACGTGAAATGGGCAGCGGTGCGCGCCCACCGCTCCCAATCCGACGTCATGTTTGCACGAATGGAGCGCGATCCGGTGTTTCGTCGGCAGCGGGAGCAGTGGGTGCGCACAGAATCGTTTTGGACCTACCCCTTTGCAGACGAGGTGAAACCATGATGCAACGCGTGGGCTTGATTGGTCTGGGTACGATGGGCGGGCCGATGGCACAAAACCTTGTCAAAAAAGGCTACCCTGTGACAGTGTTCAACCGGACCGCCGCCAAAGCAGAACCGTTGGCGCGCCTAGGCGCCGCTGTAGCAAGCTCTCCGGCCGAGGTGGCGCGCGCCAGCGATGTGGTGATCACCATGTTGACGGCCGATGCGGCCGTACTAGAGGTCATCCTGGGCCCGGGGGGTGTGCGGGAAGGATTGCAACCGGGCAAGGTGGTGGTGGATGCCAGCACGGTCTCCCCCGACACCAGCCGCCGCCTGGCCACAGCATTGGCAGAGCTGGGTGTGGAGTTCCTGGATGCCCCGGTCACCGGCAGTGAGCCGCAGGCCATCGCAGGTCAGCTCACGTTTATGGTGGGCGGCAAGCGAGAGGTGTTTGACCGAGTACAGCCCTTGCTGCTGGCCATGGGCAAACAAGCGTTTTACATGGGGGACAGCGGCGCGGGGTCGCAAACCAAACTCGCCAACAACACGCTGGCCGCCATCAACCTGTTGGCGTTTGCCGAGGCGTTGGTGCTGGCCACGAAAGCGGGCGTCGACCCTCAGGTCTTCTTGCAGGTGGTGGCCAGTGGCGGTGCGCGCAGCGGCATGGCAGAAAACAAAGGGCCGAAAGTCTTGGCGCGCGACTTCCGTCCGCAGTTCATGACAGCGCTGATGCACAAAGACCTGACCCTGGCCAACCGGATGGCCGAGTCACTCGGCTACCCCCATCCCATGTTGGACCTGGCCAAAAATCTGTTGCAAGCTGCCATTGCCGATGGTTGGGGTGAAGAAGACTCGTGTGCGGTGGTCAAGTGTTACGAACGCTGGGCAGGACTTGAGGTGATACCCCAAGCCCAAGCATAACAACGCGGCGGGCGTTGCGCCCGCCGCATGTGTGTTGCAGGACTGAGTCTACGCGCTTACGCCCGCCGCCGTTGTACCAATTCTGCCGCAACGCTAATGGCGATTTCCTCGGGCCCGTCTGCACCAATCGCCAAGCCAATCGGCGATTTAACGTGGTCAGGCAGCGTTTCGCTCTGCAAAAGCCGCTGGGTGCGCAACGTTGGTCCGAGCACGCCCAGGTAGCGCAGCGGCAGCGGCAACAGCACGCTTAACCAAGCCTTGTCCGTTTGAAAACTGTGCGTCATCACCACCGCATAGCTGCCAGCAGGGACGGCCAGCCGCTCCGCTGCTTGCTCAGGCCGACAGTCCAACAACCGCCTGGCGCGCGGAAACAGCTCCTGGCGTAAGCGCGCCGGCCGGTGGTCTACCACGGTCACCTCAAACCCAATCAGGGCTGCCACCTCGACCAACGGCTCCGCATCCGGTCCAGCACCAAAGACAAATAAGCGGTCTTTGGGCTGTACTCGCTCCAGGACCCACCATTCCCCGTCCACCGCCTCAGACTTGCCTTTGCGCCCCTCGCCGGCGAACGCAGCCAGCTTCTCCCGCCCTTGCGCATCCAACGCCGCTGACCCAAGCGATCCGCTGTACACGCCGTTGGCTTCCACCAAATATCCCCGTGTCTCGCCCGTCTGCTGGTCAATCCGGCGTAAGCCCCGTACCGTGATTCCGGCCGCGTAATGCTGCAACACCTCTTGCCAATAGGATGGCAAGCTGGCACCCGACAGCGGTTCCAACAACACAGAGATGACACCGTTGCAACCCGCACCGCGCCCCCAGGTAAAATCGTCCTCAGACGCCATATCGTAGACATGGACAGCCGGTTGGCCGCTTTGCAGCACCCCCTCGGCGCGGTGTTGCAAGTCCGACTCTAAACACCCGGCACTCAGCGTTCCGTACTGAGTTCCGTCCGCTGCAAACAACATCCGCGCACCCTCACGGCGGTATGCAGACCCTGTCACGTGCACAATACTCGCCAACACAGCGCGTCCTTGCGTCGACTGCAGCGCCACCAGTTGATCTAAGATGCTCTCCATGTTCAGCGCAGCTCTGCGCTGCTCACTCCCTTCCTGCCCATCCGGTCACCAACGTCCAGCCTACTCGCCCGCCCGCCGTACCCGGCGCGTCACCTTGCCCAATCCCTGCCAGGCTTGTTCCAGCTGACCCCAGCTCCCCGCCGGCAGCATCGCATCCACGTACCGGGCCAGTTGCTGCTGGCCGCGGGCGGCCGGTACAAACCCTGGCAGCCCAGCCAACGGATTCCACCACACCAAGCGGTAGGCTCGGCGCGCCAACCGCTGCAACTCCCGCTCCAGCTCGTCCGCATCCCCTGCATCCAGACCATCCGTGGCCAGCACCACACAGGCCCCCGGCTGCAGTGCCACACCTGCCCAGCGCTGGCGCAAAGCGGACAACGCGTCAGCCAACCGGGTTCCTCCCGCGAAATCAGTCACGCGGTCGGCCGTTTCGCGCAACGCCCGGTCTGGATCGCGGTAGCGCAAGGCAGACGTCACCCGTGTCAATCGGGTACTAAAGGCAAATCCGTCCAACTGCACCCCTGCCAACAGCAAGGCGTGAAGAAAGCGCAGCAAACCGCGGCTGTACGGTTCCATCGATCCGCTGACGTCGCACACCACAAGCACAGGCCGCTGCCTGCGCGGCTGGCTGCGCCAAGCGACAGGCGCTGCAGTGCCCCGCACCCCCTCGCGCAGGGTGGCTGGCCAGTCGACTTCCTGCCCGCGGGCGGCCGGTTGCCAGCGCCGCCCTGGCCGCCACAGCGGCTGCACCCGCACTTGCCAGCGCTGCAGCTGCGCCCACTCTTCCTCAGTCATCCTTACAAAGTCACGGTGGCGCAGATGCTCTTCTAGACTCGCCCCGGTGCGCGCCACGAGCGACACACGGCCAGCGTCTGCAGCATCCGCTGCCCCTGCATGGCCCATCCAACTCACGCGTGGCGCCCCGCGCCGCTGCACCCAACGTTGAGCCACTTGCGCCAACAGGGTTTGTTCGTTCAAGGGCGACGGCGGCCAGTGCAGCGAGCGCCAAAACTGACGCCAAGCGGCGTGGAACAGCGGAAGGTGCTGCGGGTGTTTGACCACCACGGCCTGGACCGCCGTCCGGCAGACGTCGGCGTCCTCCCAACCCACACTGTCCAACGCCGCCAACGCCAGTTGCTCCTCCGCCGGACCGACCACCATGCCCAGCCGGCGCAAGCCACGAAAGAACGTCAGCAGGTTGCCCGTGAAGACGTCATCCTCGAGTACCCTCTGGTTGCCGCCGTCCCGTGTGATCTGAACCGGGTTGTGGGGCCCCTCGTCTCTGCTTTCCATCTCCTCGGTGCTTCCAGGGTTGCGGTCCATCACAGGTCCTCCGGCCCCAATTCTGCCAAGACGCGTTCCACCCGGTTGGAACCACCAACACCCGGACGCGTCAGCAATTCGAGGTCATCCTTGTACTTCAACAAACACCCGAGCGTTTCCTCCACGCGTTCCGCTGACAACCGCTCTGTCGCCAAGGCCGCCAGCGCGGCCCCCCAGTGCAATGTCTCGGCCAACCCTGGTTTTTTCACCAGCGGTTCCTGACGGAGGCGTTGGACGAACGCACATGCCCGCTCAGCCACCCGGCTCGCCAAAGCGGGGACTTTGGCTGTGAGAATCTGCAGTTCGCGTGCATAATCCGGATAGTCCAACCAGTGGTACAGGCAGCGTCGTTTTAAAGCGTCGTGCACCTCACGCGTGCGGTTAGACGTCAACACCACCACCGGCACCTCTTGCGCACGCAACGTCCCCAGTTCTGGAATGGTGACCTGAAACTCTCCCAGCAACTCCAGCAAAAACGCCTCAAACTCAGCGTCCCCGCGGTCCACCTCGTCAATGAGCAAGACCGGCGCCGGCCCTGCGGGATCGACCGCTTGCAAGAGAGGACGGCGCAAGAGAAACGCCGGGCTGTACAACTCTGCGGCCAACCCCGCCAGCCATGCGTCATCCACCGCACCGGCTGGGCGTGCGGCCGCCCGCATCTGAATATGCAGCAACTGGCGCGGATAGTTCCACTCGTAGAGGGCGTCGCGCCGGTCGATGCCCTCGTAACACTGCAGGCGTACCAACGGCCGCCCCAGGGCGGCCGCCAACACCTTGGCCAATTCGGTCTTGCCTGTACCGGCTTCACCTTCCAAAAAGAGTGGGCGTTCCAACGCCAGCGCCAAGTACAGCACGGTGGCCAGTGCCTTATCCGCGATGTACCCCTCGGCCGCCAGCGCTTGTTGCACCGTGGAAACGTCAGTAAACGATGGTTTCAGAGCAACCGCCTCGCTTTGTCTGTCTCACCCAACAGGCGTGGCGTTTAAGCGCCCGCTGCCGCATCGGCCAAGCCACACGCCCGGCGCAGGGCGCGTTCCGTCATCACCGCACAGAGGTGCCGACGGTACGCCTCCGAGGCAAACGCATCCCCGGCGATGGCGCCGTCGTCCGCCGCATGGCCGGCCGCCGCCCGCAAGACCTCAGGCTGCGGCGGCTGTCCAAGCAGCACAGCCTCCACTGCGCGCGCCCGGTAAGGGACGTCCGCAGCTCCTGTGACCGCTACGCGCGCGAACTCCACGGTACCGCGCGCGCCCACCGCCACCACGGCTGCGACGCCTACCACCGCGTAACCCGAAGCGGGGTGCGGGAATTTGCTGTAACAGCTGCGTGCTCCGCTGGGCGGCAAGGCAAACGACACCGCCCGCAACACCCCGTACTCAGGCAGGGCGGTCACCAACGGCCCGAGGAAAAAGTCTTCCGCCGCAAACACCTCATCCCCAGCCGGCGACTGCACGTGCAGCTGTGCCTCCAGCGCCAGTGCCACAGCCGGCAAGTCGGAGGCGGCGTCGGCGTGCGCCAGGTTACCGCCCACCGTCCCGCGGTTGCGCACCTGCGGGTCGCCAATTTGGGCGGCGGCTTCCGCCAGCACCGGAAGGTGCTGGCAAACCAAAGGATGGGTGGCCACTTGGTGATGGGTGGTCAACGCGCCGACAAACAGCCGCTCCCCCACGACGGAAACGCCGCGCAGCTCGTCGAGCCGGCTGATGTCAATCAGTTTGGCCGGTGCGCTCAAACGCAGTTTCATCAGCGGCAACAGGCTGTGTCCGCCAGCCAACAGCTTGGCTGCACCGCCCGCCTGCTGCAACAGGTCCACCGCTTCCGCGACCGAATGCGCCCGCTCGTAAGCAAACGCCTTGGGAATCACGCCGAATCCCTCCCGCTTTGAATGGCTCGCCATACGCGCTCGGGCGTCAGCGGCATGTCAATCTCGCGCACGCCAAACGGCGCCAAGGCGTCCAGCACCGCATTCACCACGGTAGGAGTGGCCGCAATCGTGCCCGTTTCCCCTATGCCCTTGACCCCCAACGGGTTGTGCGGCGAAGGCGTCTCTGTAAAGGCCGTCTCCAGGTTCGGGAAAAAATGGGCCTTTGGCAACGCGTAATCCATGAATGTACCGGTGACCAGCTGTCCTTGGTCATCGTATTGCGCGCCTTCCCACAGCGCCTGGCCAATCCCTTGCACCACCCCGCCGTGCACCTGGCCTTCGGCAATCATCGGGTTGATAACCGGCCCCGGGTCATCCACAGCGATGTAGCGCAGCAACTTGACTTCCCCTGTGTCTGGCAAGACCTCGACGATGCATACGTGCGTACCAAACGGGTACACAAAATTGACAGGGTCGTAGAACGCGCTGCCCTCCAACGCAGGTTCCATGCCAGCCGGCAAATTCCAGGCGAGATACGCTTGCAGCGCCACTTCTTGGAAGCTCGCCTTGCGCCCGGGTGCTCCCTTGACGGTAAACTGCCCCTCCGCAAACTCGATGTCTTCAGCCGCGGCCTCCAACATATGGGCGGCTATCGCACGCGCCTTTTCCACCACCCGGTCGGCCGCGACGGCCAAGGCACTGCCGCCCACTGGTGTCGTGCGCGATCCGTACGTCCCCCAACCCATGGCGATGCGGTGCGTGTCACCGTGGACAATTTCAATGTCTTCTACGGGGATGCCGAACTTGGCGGCGACAATCTGGGCAAACGTCGTCTCCTCGCCTTGCCCGTGGGGTGAGGTACCCGTGAACACCGTCACCTTGCCCGTGGGGTGCACGCGCACCGTAGCACTCTCCCACAGCCCGCCCTGAAAACCGACTGCACCCGCCACTTGCGAAGGCCCCAAACCACAGATTTCGACGTACGTGGTCACACCCACCCCGAGGTAGCGCCCCTGTTGCCGCAGGCGCGCCTGTTCTTCGCGGAAGTCAGCGTAACCGGCCATGGCCAGCGCCTTGTCCAAGGCCTGTTGGTAGTTGCCGCTGTCGTACTGCAAGCCCATCGCGGTGTGATAAGGGAACGCGTCCGCCGGAATCAAGTTCTTGCGCCGCACCGCGACAGGGTCTTGGCCAATGGTACGGGCAAACAGGTCGACCATGCGCTCCAGCAGGTAGGTCGCCTCCGGCCGGCCGGCGCCACGGTAGGCGTCTGTGGGGGTGGTATGGGTGAAGACGCCGGTCACCTCCACCGCGGCGTACGGAATTTGATACGGCCCGGGTACGATCAACCCAAACAAAATCGTGGGTACCCCGGGCGCTGCGGTCGATAAGTACGCCCCGAGGTTGGCTGTGTTCCTGACGCGAATGGCCGTGATGGTTCCGTCGCGCCGGCCCGCCAGCTCGACGTCCAACACCATGTCGCGGCCGTGGGTGGTGGCCAGAAAGTGCTCCCGCCGGTCTTCGCTCCACTTGACCGGCCGGCCCAGCTGCATGGCCGCAAAACCAACCAGCGCCTCGTCCGGGTAGCAAGCAATTTTGGCGCCAAACCCGCCGCCGACATCCACCGCGACCACGCGCAGCTTGTGCTCCGGCAGGCCGAGAATCCCGGCCAGCAACAGCCTGTGAATGTGCGGGTTTTGCGACGTCAGCCACAGGGTCAGTTCGCCCGTGCTCGCATTGTAATCCGCGACAGCGGCGCGCGGCTCCATCGGGTTTGGAATCAACCGCTGTTGCCGGAAGCGTTGGCGCACCACCACCTCCGCCTGGGTGAACACCTCGTCCGTGGCATTGCCTGCCCGCCAGCGGAACGCCACGTTGCCCGGGGCGTCGTCGTGCACCAGCGGGGCGCCCGGTTGCAGCGCGGCCTCTTGCTCCGTGACCGCTGGCAGCACCTCGTACTCCACACGGATTAAATCGAGGGCGTCGCGCGCGGCGTACCGGTTTTCCGCCACCACCATGGCCACCCCGTCGCCGACGTAACGCACCTTGTCCACCGCCAACGCCGGATGCGCCGTGGCCTTGATGTCCGAGTCAGGCGGCAGCCATGCGGTGGGGATGGTTCCCATTTTGCCCGCCAAGTCGCGCCCCGTGAAGACAGCCACCACCCCTGGCGCCGCCGCGGCCGCTGCAGTATCCACTTGCACAAGGCGAGCGTGCGCGTGCGGACTGCGCAGAATGGCTGCGTACAGCATCCCTGGCAGTTGGACGTCTTCCGTATACCGGCCGCGGCCCGTGATCAGCCGCGGGTCTTCCCGGCGCTTGACCGCTGCGCCAAACACCTGTGCCATGCCGTTCCCCCCTTACTCAGTTTCCGCTGCTGCAACCTCGCGCCGCTCATCCGCTTCTGCCATCTGGCTGGCCGCGTATTGAACCGCCCGCACAATGTTCTGGTAGCCAGTGCAGCGGCAGAGCACGCCCTCCAGCGCTGTGCGGATCTCCTCTTCTGTCGGCCGCGGATTGTCTTGCAGCAGGCCGACCGCTGTCATGATGACGCCAGGGGTGCAAAACCCGCACTGCAACCCGTGCTTTTCCCAAAACCCGATTTGCACCGGGTGCAGACCCTCCGGGCTGGCCAGCCCTTCCACGGTCGTCACGCGTCCCCCGTCCGCCTGAACCGCCAACACGGTGCATGACTTGACGGCTTGGCCGTCCAGCAACACAGTACACGCCCCGCACTGGCTGGTGTCACAGCCGATATGCGTCCCCGTCAGCCCTAGCTGGTCGCGCAACAAGTGGACCAGCAACAGGCGCGGTTCCACCTCCGCCGTGTACGCTTTGCCGTTGACCTCCAGGCTCACCCGGACCTTCCCGGCCTCCATGGCTCCACCTCCAACTCACTTCCTGCCACAGCACACGCCCGCCTTTTGTCCGTCTAGTAACGCTCGTCTGTGTTTTCAGAGTACCACAAGCCTCCTGGACAGGCAAATCTCCCCTCGCCCGTCCGGCCGGAAGGCGTGCGTTTGGCGCACTAGTAAGCCTATGACGCCAGCGTGCGATGATGACGAAACCCCGGCGAAGATTGGCAGGCTGGCAGGAGTTGGCCGATCCCGCTCGACCCGCTATACTAATTCTGAAAATGTTTCAATCCCATTGTCCGGACGTGCGGCACGCCCGGACATCCGGCCAGCACATGGCGGATGGACAACGCCGCCAGGAGGGATGTCCCATGACGCCTCAACCGTCCGCTGGCTCACCATCCCCGGCATCTCCCGCCGCCCCGGCGGCGAGGGCAAACCCGCCGGTGCACGACGAACGGCAGCGGCCGCTGCGCGACCTGCGCATCTCCGTCACAGACCGCTGTAACTTTCGCTGCACCTATTGCATGCCGAAAGAGGTGTTCGGCCCGGACTTTCCGTTTTTACCGCACGCCGAACTGCTCACATTTGAAGAAATCACCCGCCTGACGCGCGTGTTTGCCCGTGCGGGTGTACGCAAGCTGCGGCTGACCGGCGGCGAACCCCTGTTGCGCCGCGACCTGGAGCGACTGGTCGGCATGCTGGCAGAGATCCCTGACATTGAGGACATCGCCTTAACCACCAACGGGTCCCTGCTTACACCGGCCAAAGCGCAGGCGCTCCGGGCCGCCGGGTTGCGCCGCATCACCATCAGCCTGGATTCCCTGCGCGACGAGACGTTTATGGCGCTTAACGCGGTGCATTTCCCTGTACAAAAGGTGTTGGCCGCCATCGACGCCGCCGCCGCCGCAGGGCTGCAGCCTGTCAAGGTCAACATGGTGGTCAAGCGCGGCGCCAACGACCGCGAGGTGTTGGAAATGGCCAACCACTTCCGCGGGACAGGGCACATCTTGCGCTTTATTGAGTATATGGACGTCGGCAACAGCAACGGCTGGCGTCTGGACGAGGTGGTCCCCGCGGCCGAGATCCTGCAGCAGATCAACGCCGTGTGGCCACTCGAAGCCGTGCCGCCCGAGCATCCAGGGGAAGTCGCCAGCCGCTACCGCTACCGCGACGGACAGGGTGAGATAGGCGTGGTGGCGTCCGTGACACAGGCGTTTTGCCACAGCTGCAACCGCGCCCGCCTGTCCGCCGACGGGAGGCTGTTCACCTGCTTGTTTGCGGCTGCTGGGACCGACCTGCGCGGCCTGCTGCGCACCGGTTGCAGCGACGACGACCTGTACGCCGCCGTCACCGGGGTCTGGCGGCGACGGCGCGACCGCTACTCGGAGCTGCGCTTCCTGGCGACACCGCGCCAACCCAAGGTCGAGATGTCGTTTATTGGCGGCTGATACAAAACCCAGGAGGTGGCCGTGCGGTGAACCCTCCGTCTGGAGACTGCTCACCGCGCGTAGCAGCCCTGGTCTTGGCGGCCGGCCGCTCTACGCGCATGGGCCAACCTAAACAGTGGCTGAGCTTGGCCGGCCAACCCATGGTCCGCTGGCCAGTGGCCACCGCCTGTGCAGCCGGTTACGACCCGGTGGTGGTGGTGACGGCGCCCACAGACGCGGCGCGCATGGCGGAGGCGCTGGCCGGTTTGCCTGTGCAACTGTGTCCCAACCCGCAGGCGGAAAGCGGCATGGCCTCTTCGCTTTGCACCGGCTTGCGTGCCCTGCCTGCCGACGTGGCGGGAGCCTCCGTTTGGTTGGCCGATCAGCCGTTGGTCCCCGCGGCCTTGGCGCAAGCCTTGCGCACCGCCTACCTGGCCGCGGCCCCGCCGGCGCTGGTGCGCGCCCGCTACGCCGGTGCAGCAGGCCACCCTGTGCTGTTTGACAGAGCTTACTTCCCCGCACTGCTGCAAGCCACCGGGGACACCGGCGGACGGGCCGTGTTGCAGCGCCACGCAGAACGTATCCAGTACGTCGATTGGCCAGACCCGGTTGCCGCCCTGGACGCCGACACACCGGCCGATTGGAGGCGCGTGCAGGCCGCCTGGCTAAACCGGTCCCTGGCGAATCCTGCAACGACACCACGGACAGAAGGAGGCTGAGCATGTACCCAGCCGATGACGAGGGTCCCACAGAACGGAAGACCCGCAGGGTCTTGCCAGAGACTTGTCCGCTTGAGGTGTTGGAGCGCATCTCCGACGGGTACTTTGCGCTCGATACCGAATGGCGCTTTACATACATCAACCCTGCTGGCTGCCGCCTGTTGCGGCGCAGGCGTGAGGAATTGCTCGGTCAATGCGTGTGGGACGAGTTTGCGGAGGCGCGCGACACGCTCTTTTGGCGGGAGTACCACCGCGCCATGGCGGAGAACGTTCCTGTTCGCTTTACGGAATACTACGCCCCGTTGGCCACTTGGTACGAGGCGCGCGCCTACCCCAGTGAGGCCGGCTTGGCCGTCTACTTCCTCGACGTGACCGACACGGTGGAGCTGCACAAACGCGATCAACTGGTGCAGCACGCCCAACGGATTGCCCATCTCGGCATTTGGGAGTGGGACATCGTCAACGATACCATCCTTTGGTCAGAAGGCGCCCGGCGCATCGGCCACCACCCCATCGCCAGCGGACGGTTGCACGATTTCCTGGAACACATGGTGCACCCGGAAGACCGCGACGCCGTCCGTACAGCCTTGGCGGCGGCCCTGCGCGGGCACCCGTACGACATCGAGTACCGCTTTCTGCGTCCCAGCGGCGAGGTACGCTTCGTTCACTCCCAAGGAGAAGTGTGGTTTGACCCGTCAGGCCGGGCGCAGGCCATGATTGGCGTCGCGTACGACGTGACGCAGCGTAAGCGCGCAGAACAGCAGCTGCGCGAAAGCCAGGAGCGCTATGAGGCCGTGATCCAGTCGGTGCGCGACGGCATCATCGTGATCGACGAAGAAGGAAAGGTTCTCACCTGGAACCGTGGTGCGGAGCTGATCCTCGGCTATCCGGCCAAGGAGCGGCTGGGCCGGCCGCTGGCCGACATCATCCCGGAGCGCTGGCGCGCCGCCCACCAGGCGGGATTGCAAAACGCCGTGGCGAGCGGCAGGGTGTGCCACAGCGGCGTGCGGGAGGTCGTGGCCCGTCACCAAAACGGCGAAGAAGTGCCTCTGGAGTTAACAGTGAGCGCCTGGCAGGCCAGCGGTCGCACCTACTTTACAGGCGTCATCCGCGATATCCGCGAACGCAAGCACACCGAACGGTTGCTGGTGCAGGCAGAGAAGCTGTCAGCGGTGGGACAGTTGGCTGCTGGCATTGCCCATGAGATCCGCAACCCCTTGACCGCTTTGAAAGGCTTTCTACAGTGGCTGCAAACGCGTTATCCGGACGTGCCAGAACGTTATTTTGACCTGTTGCTGGGGGAAATCAGCCGGATTGAAGCCATCACCAATGAGCTGTTGGCCCTGGCCAAACCCCGGGACGAGGCGTTTCGTGTGCATAACCTCGGCAGCGTACTGGAGAGTGTGGTGGCGGTCTTGGCGAGCGAAGCGCTGTTACATAACATCAACATCCGCACCGAGCTGTCCCCTGCCCCGCCGGTCTTGGCGGAAGAGCACCAATTGAAACAGGTGTTTGTCAACCTGCTGAAAAACGCGATGGAAGCCATGCCGGGCGGAGGGGAGGTGACGGTACGCCTTAGCAGCGCCCGTGGCGAGGTGCGGGTGGACGTAGAAGACAACGGTACCGGCATGCCGCCGGAGGTCGTGGACCGTTTGGGCGATCCGTTTTTCACCACCAAGCCAGGCGGCACGGGTCTAGGCTGGATGGTGACACGGCGGATTATCGAACACCATCGGGGTGAGATTGCAGTGGAAAGCTCCCTCGGCGCTGGCACTCGGGTCACGGTGCGCCTGCCCGCTGCTGCTCATCCGGCATCCGAGCAGTGACCTGCCGCGAGACCCCGCTGGGGTCACCCGGAGGCGGGTGGCAGGTTGGACGCCTCCTGGGTCTCTGCCAGCCCCAACCCGCTCACCCGCAGGTGCACCCAGGCGGCGTTGGCCAAGTACAACAACATGGTCAAACCGAGCATGGCGCGAATCCCGAACACCGCTGCCCCCGCGCCGCCTGCCAGCGGTCCGGCAAAGCTGCCGAGGAACGTAGCGCTGGAGGTGAATCCGTAGACCTGACCACGCTGCTCGGGTGGGGTCATACGCCCAATCCAGGCGTTGGCTGTCGGAATGATGCCGCCAACAAACAAGCCCAGGCCAAACCGCGCCAGGATCAACACCCACAGGTTTGGGGCGAACGCTTGCGGCAGGTAGCACAGGCCGGCGCCAACCAGCGTGATCGTCAACATACGGCGGTAGCCCCAGCGGTCGCTGCGCTGCCCGAGCAGTGGGGAGGCCACCAAGCCGGCCAGGCCGGTGGCTGCAAACACCAGGCCGGAATACGTCGCCAGATGACGGTCGCGGCCGGCCAGTTCTTCGACAAACACCGGCAGCACAGGCTGGATGCTCATCACCGAGAACTGAGCTAAAAACAACACCACAAACATGACGCGCAGCGGCTTGAGCGCGCGCACCGCAGCAAACTGGGCCACAAGGCCCGGCTTGCGGCGAGCATCGCTCTCCGGTTGCCGCACCTCATGGACGCCAACCAGCGCCAGGAGGAACGCCACCAAACCGAGTGCCGCGGTCAGGAAGAAGACGGCACGGTAGCTGTGCACCCAGTCGGACACCAGGCCCCCCGCCAGCGGACCCACGAGCGAGCCGATCATCGCCGAAGACTGCAGCCAGCCTAAGGCAAAACCCAGCCGCTTTTCCGGCGTGACCGACGCTACCAATGACACTGCGGTGGCCGAAAAGCCGGCAAACGCCCCTTGCAAGACGCGTGTTATCAACAATTCCCAGACGTTTTGCGCCAAGCCCATGAGCGCAAAAAACACCGCGACCGCAAAGGTCGTCCGCAACACCATGAGTTTACGCCCTTTGCGGTCCCCTAGGGCGCCCCACAACGGAGAGACGATGGCCATCATCACGAAGTTGGCGCTCTGCAACAACCCTGCCCAGATGTCTACCGCGGCCGGGTTGCGTACTCCAATTTGCTCAAGGTACAGGGCCAAGAACGGCGCCGTACTCGTAAACGCCATCATCATGACCCCTTGAACGGCGCACATCACAGCCAAGGTCCGGCGCCAAGGCAAGCGCGCCGCTGACCCTAAACCGTGGGTGGCCTGACGGTCCGGGTGATCTTGACTGTCGCGGGGTTCGCTGATCTCCTGCTGCTGTGCGTCTTGCTCTGATGTACGCTGCACACCGTTCCCTCCTTCCCCCATTTTCAGGGTTGTTTCGAGAAGTTTCAACCCTCGAAGTTTTGTTGGCTTTCTCTTGGTCTCTGTAAATCTCTCGCGCAACCCCTGCAAAAGTTTTATAATTGCGGTGTAACTTGCCCAGCCTGTCCCGCCAGCACGGCCGGTCAGGGGCCTGCGTGTGATCTCAGTCATACCTACGGCTGCTATGCGCGGTACAGTGGAGGTGGCGGATCACCGCCGACAACGACGAAAGGGGAGCAGAACCATGGCTTTTGTCATTACTTCGCCCTGCATTGGAGAAAAGGCCGCAGAGTGCGTCGAAGTCTGCCCTGTCGACGCCATTCACGACGCGGGGGAAACCTACTTGATTGACCCGGATACCTGCATCGACTGCGGTGCGTGCGAACCGGTCTGCCCGGTTACCGCCATCTTCCAGGAAGATTTCGTCCCAGACGAAGAGAAAGAGTGGATTGAAATCAACCGCCGTTTCTTCCAAAAGTAATCGGTGTCTGTGAGGTTGCCAGCGTTGAATGTAAAAACCTGGCACATCCGTATATCACGGCGGAGCTTTCGCAGTCCTGGTAAGGCCATCAAAGCCTTGGGGTGAGTACCTAGCCGCGTACCCCCAAGGCTTTGAGTATCTTGCTGGGTGTATTGCTCGATAGGTTCTTACCTTTCGATCTTGGTGACTTGGTTGATTGTCACCTTGCACGAGAGATTACTTTGCCCGCGGAGCGCTGGTAAAACCGACTTGGCGATGTGTACCATCACAAAACGGCTTGTTATTGGACTGTCCGCAACGGCAAAGGGAAAATGACTCCTTGTGCTCAAACTCATTCCCCTCTGCATCCACCAGTTTGACCGGACCTTCAATGCGATAGGACCCGTTGTCATTTACTTTAATCACTACATCCGCCATGTGCATCCACCTCCACTTGAGAACAATGTTCCAGGAAGCTGCCACGTGCTCGTCCTGGTGACACTATCCTACCACATCTTCCAGTCGTTTTTCCTTGACCTCCACGCCCGCCGCTGCCATGATGACACCCCGCGGCCTGGGCCACCGCCGCGTGAGCCGCTCCACAAGGCGTGATCCACAGCCGCGGCGGCCTCATCTTCCGGCTTAGCACCCTAGCACCCGCCTCGGCCCTGATCCGCCTTCCGAATGCCCCCGTCACCCTCAACTCTCCAAAAGCCCCCTCTCTCTATCCCCTGTTGCAGCAGCGGTGAAGGTTCCCCCGTGTACTGAATCCACAGCCGGTGGAGCGCACGTGTACACCCTACATACAGCAATTTTGCCGCCAGCAGATGTTGCTGGTAGTTTTGAGCATCCACATCGGTCAACAACACGGCATCAAACTCCAATCCCTTCGCCAAGTACACTGGCAAGACTGAGACTCCGCCCGTGTAGGATGCGTCCTCCGGGCCTAGCCGCTTAGCCGTCAGTCCCGCCGCCTGTAAGGCCTCTACGTAACCGTCACAGTCCTCCTCAGTGCGCGTCAAGAGTGCGACCGTCCGCGCCTGCGCAGCCATCTGTCGAATCGCTGCCACAGCCCGTTCATACCGCTCAGCAGCCGCCACTGCCTGCACCGTGACGGGTTCCCCGCTGCGAAACACAGGCCTTGCTGCCACAAATGGGCCGAACGGCCGTAACAACGCATGAGCAAACTCGATGATCTCCATCGTCGAACGGTAGCTGACATCTAACTGCACATAACTGCGCTTATCCTCTGGAAACAACGTGATGAGCGGCTCCCACTGCTCCACCCCTTGGTACGTGTGAATGCTCTGCGCGAGATCGCCCAGCACCGTGACCGATTGGCTTGGGCAGTACTGCAAGACCACTGCCAACTGACACGGTGACCAATCCTGCGCTTCATCAATGACCACATGGTCAAACCGTTCTTCTGCCGCCACCCCTGCCAAACGGGACTGCAAGTACACCAGCGGCGCCAAGTCTTCAACGTCCACCAACCAGCGTACACGACGCTTGGTACCCGCCCGATACCACTGCTGTCCAAGCGGCGGTGCATCAGGCAAGGCTTCCGCCAACAGCTCCTGGTATACCTTCACCGGTGATAGCTCTGGCCAGCGCGCTTGGTACGAGCGCAAGCGCGACGCTGCCTGTCGCTTGCGCTGGCTAGCGGGTTGACCCCCTTGCCGGCGCAATTCCGTTTCGTACCAGCGCTTCATCCGCGCTAGCACGCGTTGGCGCCGCTGCAGCGGCGGTTCTGCCGCCAAGTCACGCCACCACTGGCGAACCGTGGCTTCTTTCAAAACAGCCCCGTCCCACGGCACGAAATCGCCGCTTGGCGACCAAGCGTCAGCGAGTGCCTGTAACTTCTCCTCCACTCGCTGCAGCCAAGCCAACGACGACTTGTAACGCACCACTTCAAATTCTGCCGGCAACGCGTCGTCACCCCTCGGGGCAAACCAACGGGCCAGGCGATCCGCTGCCGGCCGCACCACCACCGCGTGCTGCAGCCGATCCATCGCCCACTGCATAAAGGTCGTCTGCTGGATATCCCCCACACCCAGTTCTGGCAAAACCTCAGAAATGTAGTCCACAAACAACGCACTAGGTGCAAAAATCACCATCCGGTCTGCGCGTACCCGCTCGGCGTCCCGGTAGAGCAGATAAGCCAGTCGGTGCAGCGCTACCGTCGTCTTACCACTGCCTGCCACCCCCTGGATCACCAAGGCCCTGTCCCGCGGTGCGCGAATGATCCGGTCCTGTTCTGCCTGAATGGTGGCCACGATATCTCGCAACCGATGATCGCGCTGCTCTGACAAACGATAGAGCAGGTACGTATCTCCGCCACTGTGTACCGTCTGTCCGCGCCGGTAACTTTCTACCACATGCTGCAACGCCCCGTCGCGCACCTCCAGGTTGCGCTTGCGATGCACCTGCCCGCGCACCAGCCCTGACGGGGCTTCGTAGGCCACATTCTCTTGACCCGCGAACGAATAGAACAGACTCGCCACGGGGGCACGCCAATCGACCACCAGGCGTTCGCCCGTGGCACTGTGCTCCACCCCTCGCTTGCCGATATACAAGGCGATGGGGTAGTCATGGCCCTCCTCTTGAAAATCCAGTCGGCCAAAGTACGGTTCCCGCACCACCTTCTCCAGTTCACGCAAGCGCTGTTCACGCAAGTGCGAGACCACCTGTTCGGCCACCTCTTCAGCCGTTAAGGCCTCGTCTCTGTCGCGTTCGTCCAACGCGGATAGATGGCGCGCGGCCACCCATCGCTCCATCATATGGTTGACCTTCTCTTGCACGTCGCGCAGGTGGGCCGCTTCCTCCAACCACACCGCTTGGTCATCTGCATCAAGTGACTTGGGGTCAAGCTCGTGTGGTCCATTCACTTGCAAAGTGGGTGCAGCGGAAAGCGCACTGTCCGGTTGTTGCGCTTGCTGTGCCATGCGCATTCCTCCGTACCTCCTGGTTTGCTGGAAATCACATTATACGTCAGAGAATATCCGTCCCGCCAGTCGGCCCGCTCAGTCCTCTGGCTGCAGAGTCTGGCGGGACCACCAAGACAGGTACACGGGCTTGGTGCAAGACACCGGAACTCACACTCCCTAAGAACCAGCGCTGAACCCGCTGCAACGCCCCGTGACCATGCCGCCCTAACACCACCAAATCAGCCTGGATTTCCTCGGCGATGCGACAGATGGTCGCCACCGGTACCCCGGGCACCGCACGAAACTGCCAACGGCCTGCACACTCGGCCAACAGGTCGGCCAACATGGCACGCACCTGCTCAATCCGTTTGGCTTCCTCCGCCAGGATGGGATCTGCTACTTGCGTTTCCGCGGGGAAGGGTGGCACCGGCGTCACGTACAAGGCGGTCAAACGTACACCAGGATACGCTTGCAGACATCCTGCCGTCCACCGAGCAGCTGCAGCCGCTCCGCTCGAACCGTCTGCTGCCAACAATATGTGGGTCAACCAACCAGAGGAGGATTCCCGTGGAGGCATACGCTTGGTTCTCCTTCCGCATTCACCAGGCCGCTACACCCTGGGATATTGTTGTTTTATCTATCAACTTCTTCCTCCGATATAGAATTTCCCTACTTTACGAATGCGAATGCTTCTCCTAGAATTCAGACAGGAAACACCAACAGCGCAGGCGTTCCTGGTGACTGGATCCTCGGTCAGACACAGAGAACCCTCTCAAGAGGGACAGGCCGGCTGGTGAACTGCCGTTTTGGCATGCCGCCGCGCTGCGGAACCTCAGCGTTGTTTCGCCAGAAAAGGGGGATTGCATCCAGATGTTGCGGAAGACAAGTATGCTCGCAGTGGCGAGCGCGGCGGTCTTGTTAGCCGCCGGTTGCGGGGCAAACAGCGGAGCACCCGCCAGCAATGCAAACAGTGGGGGGAACGGTCATGCAGCGGAGTCTGCCAGCCCGCCCGCCAGCGGCAATCCCAATTTCCCAACCCACACCATCACCCTGATTGTCCCTGATAACCCAGGCGGGTCGATGGACACCTCGGGTCGTATCCTGGCTGAATACCTGCCCAAGTACTTGCCAAACCACCCGTCCGTCATCGTTAAAAACATGCCAGGCGGCAATGACTCCGTCGGAATTAACACCGTACTGCAAGCAAAACCTGACGGTTACACCCTTGGCATCTTCCCGATGCCTGGCGTGATCGTCGGTCCCTACTTCGGTTCCGGTCAGTACGACATGACCAAGATGGAATGGCTGGGAGAAACGTTTGACCAAGGCTATGTGTTTGTCGTCTCTAGTAAGTCGAACATCCACAACCTGAAAGACCTGCAATCGCACAAAAACCTGAAAATCAGCGTCACAGGTGCCACCACCTCGCCAGGCATTGCTGTCATCGAAACCATGAAAGCGCTCAACACCCCGTTTACGCTGGTCCCCTCCAAAGGCAGCTCGCAGAGTGTGTTGGCGGTTTCGCAGGGTGCGGTAGACGCCACGGTCTACCCGTATTCAGCGGTTGGCCAAGCCATCCAGAGCGGCATGGCCCAACCCCTGTTCGTCTACACAGACAAACGCTTGCCTCAGTTGCCAAACACACCGACAATTGCTGAACTGGGCCACCCTGAACTAACCAATGTGATCAGTACGCGCGGCGACGTAGCCACCACGCCAGGTGTGCCCAGCGACATCGTCGATATCTTGCGCAAAGCCATCCAGCAGACCGCGCAGGACCCTGACTACCAGGCGAAGATGAACGCCGCCAACCTGACACCACAATTCACCGACGGGGCAACCTTGCAAACACAGGTTGAGAAAGACGCCGAAGCCCTGAAAAAAGACGTCCCTGACATCCAGGCGTACGTCAAACAAGAAAAGTAAAAAACGCGAGCGGGCCACAAATCTGGCTTGGCCCCCGCTCCATCCATCCCGCACCGTCTAAAAAAGGAGGAGGCTGCCGCCTCCTCCTTGCTGCAAAACCTGGTCAGTCATTGAGCAGACTCACGTAATAACGCCAGCGGCTCTCCGTGTTGCCGCCATCTCGCACCTGCTGCTCCAGGTCCTCACGCGACATACCCTGCGGCTGGCCGAGGATGTAACCGTACAAGGTCAGTTTCGCTTGGTGTTCCAGCCAGATGGCGTTGATTACGGCCTCTTCAACGCTGTGGCCGACGGTCACCACGCCGTGGTTGCGCAGGTGAATGACGGTCGCATCGCCGAGTGTGCGCGCCACCGCCGCCCCTTGCTCGGTGGTGACAATTTTGACGGCAGACTCAAAGATCGGGATGTCCTTGGCGAGAACGGCTGCCATCACACCCTGCATGGGCAGAATGGGTTTGCGCAAGTCCCCAAACACGGTGGCAATGGGTTGGTGCGTGTGGACAACCGCGCCAATATCCGGCCGCGCCTTGAAAATTTCCGTGTGCAGTTTGACCTCATCCGGAGGCCGCAGTCCGTCGTCAACCAACGGCCGGCCCTCCAGGTCCACCAGCACCACTTTGTCTGGCGTCATGTGCAGCAGGTTCCCCTGGTCCAGCCCGCGCGCCTTGATGAGCACGCAATCGGTCCCCGGAACGCGCGCACTGACGTGCCCCAGGTAGTCCGAGAGCTCTAACTTCGCCAAAATCCGGCAACCTGTAGCCACTTTTTCCTTCAGGGACTGCAAGACTTCACTCGGGACCTCTCGCCAATCGATTGCCAAGCCAACCCCTCCTACAACAGGATGCTGACCGAGCCGAGGCTCGCCAGTTCTTCAGAATCAAGCACCGCTTTGCGCTGCTTAATTTTGAATTGACCGTCTTGCAGGGCCAGGACGTACTCGTAATGGCCAACGTAGGTACGGATCTTTTCGTAGCGGCGGAAGCGATACACAATAAAATTGGCGCGGACGTGGATCAAGTTGTCTTCCACGCCGACAATCCGCACGTTGGAGATAAACCGGCGCGTGTTGGAGCGCGGGTTCTCTGCGTGAGCATGGCGACTCTTGAGCCGTTTGACCCGCGATTTCAGGCGGTGAATGTCGTCTGCAATCAGAAACAGGGTGTCTTTCGGGTCCCCGTCTGGAACGTCGTTAGGGGGAACGTAGTAACAGGCATCGTCCGTCAACAGCTTGGCCCAGTCGTCCAGCTGCCAGTTGTCGAGCAACTCCGCTTCAAAGTACAGGAAGTCTTCCACTTGCTGACGCGTGACGTCACGTGCGTCCACTCCGCTCTCCCTCCTCAACCCCGCGGCGGTTCCGCCGTCATCAATTCGTGCCAACGGCGCCAAAACGTGCGCAAATGAATCTCGTCGGTGTTGTACTGCTCCCCTTGCTTGTGCATTCCGCGCGACAGGTCGGACCATGGGAGTTCCTGCCAAGACTGAATCCCCATCTGCACAATCTCCAACGCCTCCACGTCGTCCGGGGTGGCAAACCCACCCGGTCCGTAGAAGGTCAAGAAACTGTCGAGGCGGCGGGCACGCGCGCTCGGGGTTTCTTCAACCGGTCCAATGGCCCACGCCGTGACGCGCATGCGGTCGGGTGCCAATGGAAAGAACGTACGGACCGTGACGGAAGACCCGTCGTTGATGACGAGGTTGGGGAAAATCACCAGGTTGCGGTTCGTCTTGCCCACGCGATGCGCCCGCTCCGGCCCCAGCCGCTGCACCAGTTCGGCGTAGATCTGGTCTATCTCCGCCTTGGCTTCTTCGCCGTACATCGGCATCCAATTGGCCACAGGCCGGCCTCGGTACGTCTCATTGTCAATCACCGCGTGGCCGTTGCCGAGCGGTTTGCCAATTCCGTGCGCTGGCATCAGCAACCCTTTGGGGAACGACACGTCGACCCCCGAATCTTTGAGGTATTCCAAATACGTGATATGCGTTGGTGCCACATGATAGTCATCAAAGCTGTTTTCAGCAAGTAGCTTCCAGTTGGCAGCAATGTCATACTCTTGAGTACCAGAGATGATCTCCAGCCGGCCACTTGGCGATTGCTCTATAATGAGGTCCAAGTACTCCTTGGCACCCGCCAAGTATTCATGCAGTGGCTGCGCTTGCGGGTCAAAATTAACGAAGTAAAATCCGCGATAGTCCTCCAGCCTGGGCACTTCCCGCAGACGAAAGTCAGCCTTGTTAAAGTTCGGTCCATACGCATCTTCACCCGGCACCGCTACCAAATCGCCTGTGTTCGAGAACGTCCAAGCGTGGTAAAAACACTGGAAGGTCCGGCTGTTGCCTCGCCGTTCGCGGCAGACCATGGTGCCACGATGCGTACATGAGTTTAAGAAGGCCCGGACGACGCCGTCGTTGCCGCGGGGGTGCTGACTACCGGCCACGCCCCGGCCCGCTGCCTGGACGAGCTCGTGCGGATCACTCGCCGAGGAGG
>JAILZF010000030.1 GCA_023512635.1 Alicyclobacillus sp.
CAGCGCGGCTGCCGCGCTCCCCCAAATCCGCCAAGTACGCACACACATCCCCCTTTTTTTCTCCTGCCTCGCGGATGAATACTTCCCGTTATCCATCCCCGTCAGGGACCAGTCAGGCTTGTCCAGAGCGTGACCCTCCCGGGGGATGGCGAGACATCTACCGCCAACTCGCTGACCCGCCAACCGGGTGCTTACCTCCCCTGGCCACCAGGGACACCTGTCGTCATCCCCATCCCCGTCAACGCTGCCAGCGCAACAGGCGCAGCTCCAGCAACTTCACGGCAAACCCCAACAACAAGGTCATCGCCACCAGCACCACAATCCCGGCAAACAAACCGGCGGCGTCGAACATGTCGGTGGAACTGCGAATGAAGTAGCCAACCCCGTTGGATGACGCGATAAACTCGCCTACCACCACGCCAATCACGGCCATCGGAACGCTGCTCTTCAACCCGGAGACAAAGTACGTGCTCAAAAAAGGAATCAACACCTTTTTGGTGATTACCCAACGGTTGGCGCCCATCACGCGCAACACGTCCACCAGACTGCGCGGAGCCACCTGGATGCCCGTGATGGTGTTGTAAAACATCAGCAGAGATACCATCATGGCGGCAATAGACACCTTCGACCAAATCCCCAGACCCATCCAAATCAAAAACAACGGCGCCAGCGCCACCTTGGGAATGCCGTTGATGGCTGAAATCACCGGATCGCAAATTTCCCATGCAATCCGATTCAACCCCAGCACCAGACCGAGCACGGTGCCGATGACCGCACCCAACACGTAACCCAAGATCAGCTCTTCCGCCGTGACCCCGATGTCCTGCCACATCGTAGCTCCGCTGAGTTCCTGCACCAAGCGCTCTGCTACATGAGCGGGGCTGCTCAAAATAAAGTCCGGCAGCCAGTGTCCGTCTGAGTACTGCCACAAAATGAGCAGCAACACCAACAAGACCACGCGGCCGGCCTGGATCCATAACACCTCTCGCTGGCGCTGGGAACGCTTGCGAGACTTGCTTTGAACCGGTCCGGACTGTGCGATGGCTCGCGCGTTCAGGTCACTCATCGCTGTCCACCTCCGTCACCTCGTCGCGGAACAAATCCCAGAACTGCCGGTGTACTGCGGCGTACGCCGGTGTTTCCGCTAATCGGAAGGCGTCTCGCGGACGGTCCAAGTCCACCGCCAATACAGTTTTGACGCGCCCAGGCCGTTTGGTCATGATGACCACACGATCTCCCAGCGTAATCGCCTCAGCCAAGTCGTGGGTAACAAACACAATGGTTTTGTGGCGCTCCTGCCAGAGGTTGAGCAGAAGGTTCTGCAATGTCAGCTTCGTGATAGCGTCGAGTGCGCCAAACGGTTCATCCATCAGCAGAATGTCCGGGTCATAGACGAGTGTACGGGCAATCGACACGCGTTTTTGCATGCCACCAGACAATTGGTGTGGATAGTGGCGTTCAAAGCCCTTGAGCCCAACGCGTTCAATCCACTCTAACGCCCGTTCGGTGCGCTGCTGTCGAGACCAGTTGGCGTGTCGGATCTCCAACGGCAAGCTGACGTTTTCCAAGACCGTTGCCCAAGGCAGCAAGTTGCTGTCTTGCGTAATGTAGCCAACGTCCGTGTTGACCCCCTGGACCAGCCGACCGCGAAACTCGACGCGTCCGTGGGACACGGGTGACAACCCGGCTGCCAGGTTGAGAAGCGTGCTCTTGCCGCAGCCGCTTGGCCCGACGATGCATGTGAATTCGTTCTCTCGCACCTCCAGGTGCACGTCCGCTAGCACGGTGAGCTCTGTATTGGCTCGGTCAAACACCTTGCCCACGTCGTAAAACCCCAACGCTACGCCTCCAGACGGCGGCGCTGGTCCAGCACCCACAGTTGCCGAGTCTGGTTGAACTGACGCCACAAGCCTGCCTCCTCACCTGTCAATCTGGTTGCGCTCGGCCAACGCTGCAGGCCGAAAAGGACGAATGGCGCTTTTTCATATTATTAGTTTATTTTGTCTTAGGGCTATTTTGGTATAAAGAAAGATTTTCAGAAAGACGTGATTTCTCTATGTGAAACAATGGTCTAGGAAAATTCAAAATTCCTTAAGGGCCCCCACTGACGTATATCACCTGACCATTCACAAAACTCGCTTCCTCACTGCATAAAAACGCAATCACATGAGCGACGTCACGCGGCTGTCCCACGCGCCGCAGCGGGATTTGTGCCGCAGCTTGCCGCTTGAACTCGTCCATGGTCAGGCCGAGACGGGTAGCCGTTGCCCGTGTCATCTCGGTTTCAATAAACCCCGGTGCCACCGCATTCACGTTAATATTAAACGGCCCCAACTCCATCGCCAGGGTCCGTGTCAAGCCTTGCAAACCCGCTTTTGCCGCTGCGTAATTCGCTTGGCCGCGGTTGCCCAACGCCGAGGTACTGCTGACGTTCACCACCTTGCCCCAGCGCTGCGCCACCATCCAACGCTGGGCCGCCCGAGTACACAAAAAAGCCCCGCGCAAGTGAACGGCCACCACCGACTCCCAGTCTTCGTCCGTCATTTTGAACAACAGGTTGTCTCGTACGATGCCAGCGTTGTTGACTAAAACGTCCACCTTTCCCCAGGTTTCCACCACCTGTTGGAACGCAGCATCTACCTGCTGGCGATCCGTGACATCACAGGGGACGGCCAGAGCTGTGCTGCCTGCGGCCTGAACTGCGGCCACTGTGGCCGTGCACGCTACGTCCGGCAAGTCAAACACCGCTATTTGAGCGCCTTCCTCAGCCAACCGAACGGCCGTCGCCGCACCGATGCCCCGGGCGCCGCCCGTCACCACGGCCACGCGGCCACTCAACCGCGTCATCCCCATCCTCCTCTGCCTATGTCGGTGACCGACTGCAGCCAACTTTACCTAATTCATTCCAGAAATGACACGAACCTGCAGATCCGGGACGACAAACTCCGCCTGCCCCTGGACCACACGCCGTGTACGCGGCCCAGAGCCTAAAGCGGCCACATCCGCCCATAGGTCGCACGCGACACAGACCTCGCCTGAACTCGTCTGAACATCCGTCACCACTCCAGTACACACCAACGTATCCCCGGGGCGTACGACATCGACAAAGCGGACTGCAAACTGGCGCAACCGGCCATGCGGGCCTGCGGCCTCCATCAGCAGCCGCCCCAGTTGCGCCATCGTCCACATCCCGTGTACCACCACCCCATCCAAGCCGGCCGCGCGCGCAGCCTCTTCGTCTAAGTGTATCGGGTTGCGGTCCCCGGCTGCCTTTGCGTACGCTGCAATATGCGCCCGCGACACAGGCGGCAAGGCAAGCGGCCCGAGGGGAACCCCCGGACGCCATCCCCCTTGGCTGCGGTTCATACGTCCCCCTCCCGTCGCCGCCAAATCAGCGTCACCCGTTCCTGGACCACCAGCTGACCTGCCTCATCGCGCGCCTCACAGTGCAAGGTCAACAGCCACATGGGACCCTGCCGCCCCGTCTTTTCCATGACCTCAGCCAGTTGACTGCGGCACGCCAGGCGCTCTCCTGGGCGGATGGGCCGCTCGTAAAAGAAAGCCTGCTCACCGTGCAGCAAGCCGGAAGCAGGCAGATCCAGTCCGGGAATACGTCCGTAATCGAGCGTCCGGCTCCAGGTTGGCGGCGCCGTCAGGGGTTGCCCGCAAGGCCAAGGCAGGCATGCCGCCTCGGCGAACCGCTGCCACGCCTCTGGCTGTGCCTCGTTCCACACCGGCTCTGACCAACGCCCTACCAAGGCGCGCAAGTCTTCTAGCTGCACAGACACTCCCCCCTTCCCGCCGCTCTCTGACCCCATTCTCGCGCTCGCTGTGTCCGCGGCCCGTGGCCGTTTGCCCCTAGGCCCTCTTGCACCGACACAGCCGTGCAGCAGCTGGGGGTTTCTTTCTTTACATAACGGGCTGCCCCGGCCTATCCGGCTCGTTCCCCCGCTGGACTGGAACTAACTCGCCGCGCGCCCACTGTTCGCGCAGCGCCCGTTTGAAAAATTTCCCTACGCTCGTTTTGGGGATTTCAGAAAGAAAGACAAACAGGTCTGGCAACCACCACTTAGCCACCCGCTCTTCCAGATACCGGCGCAACACGGCCGCATCGACCCGTCCTTCCGCCCCCGGCCGCAGCACCACACACGCCAGTGGCCGCTCCTGCCACTTGTCGTCCGGGATACCAATGACCGCCGCTTCTGCAACATCAGGGTGCGCCATCAATACGTTCTCCAGATCCACCGAGGAGATCCATTCGCCCCCACTCTTGATTAAGTCTTTGGTGCGATCCACCACTTGCACGTAACCATCGGGATCGACCGTGACAATATCGCCGGTTCGAAACCAGCCGTCCACCACCGCCGCACGCGTCTGCTCCGGGTCTTTGTAGTACTCCTGAAGGATCCAAGGCCCGCGCAGCCATAACTCCCCCAGTTCTTGTCCGTCGTGTTGCGCCTCCTGGCCCTGCGCATTGACCACGCGCATTTCCAGCCCAGGAACGAGCAGCCCCGTTTTGGCCCGCTGTTGATAACGCGCTGCGCCTTCCAGTTGTTGGTGTTTGGCCTTCGGGATATTGATCAGCGTGACCGGCGTCGTTTCCGTCTGCCCGTAGCCTTGATACAGCGGCACGCCTAGTTCTTCTTCAAAGGCCTGTGCCAACGCGGCGGGCAAGGCCGCCCCGCCCGATAAAAAACAACGCGCGTGGCGGAAGTCGTATTGTCCAGGGTGTGCGCGTACGTGTTGCAAGACCCCCATCCAGACCGTGGGGACGGCCGCGCTGAACGTCACTCGCTGCTGCTGAATCAAGTCGCACAAATCGGCTGCACTGGGGCGCGGTCCAGGGTACACCTGGGTTGCACCCGCCCACGTATCGCAGAACGGCCGACCCCAGGCGTTGACATGGAACATCGGCACCACGGGCAGGGTCACATCACTTTCGCGTACCCCAGCCTCCCCCGTCAGGCAGGTGAGACAGTGTAAGTACAATGCGCGGTGCGTATACACCACGCCTTTGGGGTCCCCTGTCGTCGCCGACGTATAGCCGAGGATGGCCGGGGTTGTCTCGGCAAACTCAGGGAACTCGTAATCGGCCGGTTGCTCCGCCAACAGCGCTTCATAGGACACGGCGCCTGGCAAGGGGCAATCCGCCGGCAGAGAAGGGCGGTCGGTAAGCACCACGTAGTGGCGGACGGTGCGCAATGCTGGCGCCACCGCCGCCAGCAGCGGGACCAGGTCTTCATCCACAAACACCACCTGGTCCTCTGCGTGATCGATGGTGTACACCAACTGTTCCCGGAACAGTCGAATGTTCACGGTGTGTAACACGCGCTGGGAACACGGGATAGCAAAGTACAATTCCAGATGGCGGTGGTGATTCCACGCAAACGACGCCACGCGCTCCCCGGGTTTCACCCCCAGCGCTGCCAAGGCGTTGGCCAGCTGCCGTACCCGGCGTCCGAGATCGCGGTACGTATAGCGCGTTAACCCGGCCGAGGTGCGAGTGATCACCTCTTTTTCCGGGAAAACCGTGGTGGCCCGATACAACACCGACTTTAACAAGAGCGGGACATCCATCATGGCGGGACACACCCCCTTGGCCAGGGTCGGGTGAGGCCCCTCCCGTCATCTCTTGTCTATCTCACCTGCGTTGCCGCGGAGAGGGAGGATACTTTCAAGCTAGCGAAGGACAGACGTATTCGTCAATCGGCCGCAGGGTCTGGCCGAGTAAACGCCTGGCGCAGGAAGTCCGCTGCGCGTGCCAACGCTTCTTCCCGCTGCGGTAACTGCCATTGGGCATTGCTGAAAAAGCCGTGGATAAGGCCCGGCATGCGTACCGCTGCCACGGGTACCCCGGCTGCGCGCAGGCGCGCTGCGTACGCCTCGCCGTCGTCGCGCAGCGGGTCGTACTCAGCAGTGAAGATCAGCGCGGGCGGCAGACCTGCGTGCGACACCGCGCGCAGCGGAGCGGCCAATGGATTGTCCGCGTCTTCCGGCCGCGCCAAGTACTGCTCCCAGTACCACTGCATCGCCCGCCGCGTTAAAAAGAATCCCTCTGCGTTTTCCCGGTACGACGCGGTGTCCAAGTTATAATCCGTGATTGGATACGCAAGCAGCTGTGCAACCAGCGACGGTCCACCCTGGTCGCGGGCAAGCAGGGTGCAGGCAATGGCCAGGTTACCTCCAGCACTCTCGCCGCCCACCGCCAAGCGCCCGGCATCGGCCCCGATCTCCGGCGCATGGTCCGACAACCAGCGCAAAACCGCGTACGCATCTTCCACGGCTGCGGGAAACTTGTGTTCCGGTGCCAGCCGGTAATCGACCGAGACCACGACACAATCTGCCGCATTGGCCAACGCCCGGCAGGTGTCATCGACCGAATCCAAGGTGCCGAAGACCCAGCCGCCTCCGTGCAGATACACCAGCACCGGCAAGCGGGCCCCGAATCGCGGCCAGTACACGCGCACCGGGATGTTTCCCCCTGGCCCTGACACCGTCTGGTCTTCCACCTTGGCCACCGGCCGTAGTGCACCAGTCTGTCGTACCACCCGGTTACGGGCCGCGCGCACGGCCACCGGATCCACCGGATCTGGCGGGAGCGATTCCCGTGGGATGACGGTTCCGATTAAACGCTGCAAACGCTCGTCCAATGCCATACTTCCATCTCCTCTCTGAAACCCACCGCGGCTCCCGTCCGAGCGTCTTCAGACAGACTGCTGGCCGGGTTGGCTGCCGTGGATGCTTTCCTGAATCCCTGCTTCAGAACCATGCTCAGGCCAACACGGTGCGCAGAGAACCCAATCCGGCCACTGTCGCCACCACTTCGTCGCCAGAACGCAGCCATACTCGCTGTTCAGGTGGATACCCGAGGATCACGCCTTCCGGAGTCCCTGTAAAAATCAGGTCACCCGGCTTGAGCGTCATGTAACTTGACGCGTAATGAATTAACTCTGCGCAGTCGAAGATCATGTCGGCCGTGTTCGAGGACTGCCGCAGCTCGCCGTTCACCCGGAGCTCCAGCTGCAATGCGTTCGGGTTAGACACTTCATCCGCCGTGACCAAGTAAGGGCCCAGCGGTGCAAACCCGTCCAGCGACTTGCCCAGCAGCCACTGCCCGGTGCGAAACTGCAGGTCGCGCACCGACAAGTCGTTGCCAGTACAGTAGCCGAATACGTACTGCAGCGCCTGCTCGCGCGGCACATCCTTGGCTTCCTTGCCGATGACCACTACCAACTCCACTTCATAGTCCACATGCTCACCGTCTGTCGGCAGCTGCACCGTGGCGTTATGACCAGACAGCGCGTTGTTAAACTTACTGAACAAAACGGGGGTCGAAGGGACGGGTAAATGAGCCTCCAGCGCATGCTTGCGGTAATTGGTCCCCACGCATAAAATCTTCTCTGGCCGCGTCAGGCACGGCGCAAAGGCCAACGTCTCCTCATGTTCCCAAGTCAGATCAGCGGCTTGTGCCAACGCTCGTTCGACCAGCGCTTCCAGGGCTGCACGACCTGGCTCGCCCGCTTGGATCAACTCCTCCATGGTCACAGGGACGTCCAACGCCAAGCGCACAGCCGCCGCCGGAACATCCAGGACCCCTGGCGCCAAACACACCCCCAAGCGCACACCGTGTTCTTTGCGAAAACTCAACAACCGCACAAGCCCCACTCCTCGCCTACAAAGGTCGGTGATTCTTCTGTCACATCCCTCTTAAAATTGTAACATAGCCGGTTTATTTGGCAGCCTGCCCCCGGTTTCCTCCGCCACAGACTGGACAACATGGTACAATGATGAAAAGGGAAGGAGGGTTCACATGATTCCAGAGGTGGCGGACCTGGTCCAGGTCTGGAAGACCATCCGCGGTTCTGTGGAGCAAATGCTGGCCGAGCTTTCAGACGAGCAGTGGGAACGCAAACCGGAGGGGAACAACGCTATCGCCGCCGTCATAGAGCACGTTGCCCTTGTGGAGAAGATGTTTCTCTCTGCCATCGCCGGACAACCGGGGCCAGGAGATGTGCAGGCACCGTTCAAAGCCAGCTCGTGGAGCGCTGCACAGGCCCGGCAGCAATGGCAAGAGTCCCTGGCGTTTGGCGAGCGGGTGTTGGCCAACGTACAGCCGGAACAACTCAGCGAGTTCGCGCTCAAGCTGCGCTTTGGCGAGTTGAACAAAAGGCAAGCGCTGGCGTACATGATTGCGCACACTGACCATCACCGCGGCCAAATTCCGCTGCTCAAACGCATGCTGTAACCCTCTCGCAGCCCCGGGACAACCCGGGGTTTCCTGTTTTGTCCATTGCCCGCCCGCAAGCTTTGTAGTATAAATTTTTTGCCTGTTCAAAGTCCATTGCTGGCGCACTTCCGGCGGCTCGTGGATAAGGTATAAGGAATCACTGCAACCGGCCGCGGGTTGGACACCGCCCCAGCCGGCCGTAGAAAGGAGGGTGTGGCGTGGCGCCGTTTGTACACAGCCAAGCACTGCATGCCGCCACGCTCCGCGCGTTGGCCGAGCGGGGGGTCAGCCTTGACGAGATAGCCGAGTTGGCCCGCTTCTTGCAAGCATCGTACATTCCCGGGCTCAGCCTTGAGGAGTGCCGCCACCACGTCGAGCGCGTGTTGGAAAAACGTGAAGTCCAAAACGCCATCCTCACGGGCGTTGAGCTGGATAAGCTGGCAGAGCGGCAGGTGTTATCGCAACCGTTGCAAGGCATCATTGAATCCGACGAAAGCCTGTACGGCATCGACGAGATTTTGGCCCTTTCCATCCTCAATATTTACGGTAGCATTGGCTATACCAACTACGGCTACATCGACAAAGTCAAACACGGTATCCTGCAGCACTTAAATGACAAAAACACCGGCCAAGTACACACTTTTTTAGACGATCTCGTGGCGGCCGTGGCGGCGGCAGCCGCCAGCCGGATTGCCCACCACCACCGCGCCCGCCAAGAAGCAGCCTACCCTGATGCCAATCCCCCCGCCTGGGACGAGTGAGGCATGCGCCTCCTCGCCCCGGCTCAGTCGGGCGTTGACCTGCCGCTATGGCGCCCCCGAAGAGAGCTTCCTCAGCTTGACTTTCCAACCTTGTCTCCGCATACTCGTTGCTGACTCAGCATACTTTTGAACGCCTAGCAAGGTCAGCGAAGGACGTTGTTCCCTATGCAACTTGAGTTGACGAAAGGCTGGAAACTGCACCGCGGCGTGTGTCCGCACCTCGACAACCCGGCCTGGACAGACGACACCGGCTTGCCGCTGGACGTCCCTGGCGATGTCCACACCACCCTGACAGTTCACGGCCATCTGGCCCATCCGTTTTTCGGCCGCAACGCCGAGGCCTGCCGCTGGGTGGAGGACGAGGTCTGGTGGTTTCGCACCACCTTTGACGCCTCCCCCCTCTGGTCAGGTCAGGCAGGTCTGCCCGCTCCCCTGACTGAGTGCATCGAGTTGGTCTGTGAAGGACTGGACACTATGGCCACCGTCTACCTGAATGGCCTTGAACTCGGGCGCTCGGACAACATGTTCGTCCCGTTTGTCGCAGATGTCACCCCGTATGTACAGCACGGCGCCAATGTTCTGGCCATCCGCTTCGATCCGCCGGCTACCCACACCCGCAGCAAGGACCTGCGTCTGTGGTCGGCGTTTAGCCGTGAGCGCCCCTGGCTGCGTAAATGCCAACGGGACTTCGGCTGGGATTGGTGCCCGCGACTGCCCGCCATCGGCATCTGGCGGCCCGTACGACTGCAGCGCCGTCCTCGTCAGCGCTGGCGTGACGTGTACGCCTGGACCGCAGCCCTGACAGAGCAGCTGGCCGAGGTGCGCGTGCAAGTGGCGGCAGCCGGCATGGCGGCGACACAGACTGTACGCGCCAGCGTCCAGTTGCGCGCAGATGGCCGCGTGATCGCCACCGCGACGGTCCAACCGCTGCCAGCGCACGGAACCACACTCACCCTGCACGTGCCACAGCCACGTCGATGGTGGACACACGACCTCGGAGAACCGTACTTATACACGCTCGAGGCTCAGCTCTGGGTGGACGGGCAATGCGCGGATACGTACCGTTGTTCCCTCGGTTTGCGGACGCTGCGCCTGCGTACCGAATCAGAGCAAGGGAAACCTGCGTTTGCCTTTGAGTTAAACGGAGTCCCGCTGTTCGCCAAAGGGGCCAACTGGATTCCTGTGGACAGCTTCCATGCCGCTGTGCCTGATTCGCGCGTGCAGCATTTGCTGCAATTGGCGGTGGAGGCCAACATGAACATGCTGCGCGTCTGGGGCGGTGGCCTGTATGAACGCGACGCGTTTTACGAAGCCTGCGACCGTTTGGGTTTGTTGGTATGGCAAGACTTCCTGTTTGCCTGTGCGCTGTACCCGGACTTTAACCGCGAATTTGTCGCCAGTGTCCAGGCGGAGGTAGCGGCCAACGTACGCCGCCTGCGCAATCATCCGTGTCTTGCTCTGTGGTGCGGCAACAACGAGAACGATTGGCTGTACGAGCTGCAGGCGGCTAGTGGCCAACTCCACAGTCCGTTTTACGGGGCGCGTCTATACCACGAACACCTGCCCCGCTGGTTGGCCGAGCTGGACCCGCAGCGCCCCTACTGGCCTAGCTCTCCGTACGGCGGAAATGATCACAACGACATGGCGGCAGGGGACCACCACAACTGGCAGGTCTGGCATGGCCACGTCTATCCACGCCGTTTTGGCGAAAAAGAGCGTTTGGAGCAAACGCCAGCGGGGGTCTCCTACCGCCACTATGCACACTGTACGGCTCTTTTTGTCAGTGAGTACGGGATACAATCGGCACCACACCTGTCGACGCTGCGCACCTGGCTGCCTGCGGACGTCCACGACTGGCGCCACCCGGAGGTGGCCTTTCGCAACAAAGACCCGCAGCCACAAAAACTCGAGTTAACCCTGTTGGGCAGTACAGGCCTTCCGGACAGTCTGGAGGCGTTTGTGCTGTTGACGCAGTTTGCCCAGGCGGAGGGTCTGAAGTTTGGCAGCGAGCACTTCCGCCGTCAAGGTGCCACCCAGGGTGCGTTAATCTGGCAGCTCAACGACTGCTGGCCGGGCATTACCTGGTCGCTGATTGACTACCATCGCCTGCCGAAGGCTGCGTATTATGCCGTGCGCCGCAGTTTCGCACCACGCTTGTTGTCGCTAGCCCCAACGGACAACGACTGGACGCTATGGCTAGTCAATGATACGCTGCAGCCGTTTGCAGATACAGTCCACGTCGAGGTGTGGGACGCCTGGGGGCGGCCGCTCGCTCACCACACCGTCTCCGCTCAGGTTCCGGCCCACGCGTCCGTCTGCCTGCACCGTTTCCGTGAAGAGGCGTTATTAAACGGAGGGCCGGCTAGCCAAGCGGTGGTGCGCTTGTCCTGCGAGCATGGCAACGCCCCGGCCAACCTCGTCTACCTGCGTGACTGGCTGGACATGGAACTCCCAGAAGCCCGCGTCATCGCCACCTGGTCAGCAGACCGTGGACAGGTGACGCTGCAGACAGACCGACTGGCGCGCATGGTCACGCTCGACCCGGGACAACCGGACATCACCTGCAGCGACAACGCATTCGACCTGTTGCCGGGGGAACAGCGGGTGGTTCAACTGCGCAGCGCCTGCGGGCAGGTGCCCGTGTTGCCCGCGCTGACCGTACGTTGGCTGAACGGTGGCATCACCCCTGGGGTGACCCTGGGCCCAGGCCCTGTTTCCACCCGCCCTGCCAACGTGGAAGGGAGTGAGAGGTTTTGCTAGCCGCCGTGTTAACCGGTGTCTGCAACATGAGCTTACAAGAGCGGGAGCCGCCCCGCCCTGGGCCGCAGGAACTGTTATTGCGCGTGCGCGCCTGTGGAATCTGCGGCACAGACCAACACCTTTATCACGGTCACCCTGGGTCAGCCGCGGTCCAGTATCCGCGTGTGCTCGGCCATGAATTGGCCGGCGAGGTGGTGGCTGTGGGCGAGGCGGTGCACGGTTGGCGGTGCGGGGAACGCGTCACGGTGGACCCAAACCTGTTTTGTGGCCACTGCCGATACTGCCGCAGCGGCCGAGCACACTTGTGTGACCACTTGCAAGCGGTGGGCGTCACCCGCGACGGCGGGTTTGCCGAGTATTGCACCGTTCCGGCCAGTCACTGCTACCGTCTGCCAGACAACCTGTCCTACACAGACGGCGCACTGTTGGAACCCCTCGGTTGCTGCCTGCACGGCCTGGAACAACTGCATCTGGCCCCTGGCCAATCAGCGGTGGTGTTGGGTGCTGGTTTCATCGGACTGCTGATGGCGCAACTGTTATGCTGGCAGGGCCTGGACCCTGTCTGGGTAAGCGATCCCGCGCCCTCAAAGCGGGCCCTGGTGGCTTCAATCCCCGGCGCGGTGGCGGTCGACCCGCAAGTTGTCTCCCTCACCGCGACGGTTAGCCAGTGGCCAGGTGGGGGCGCGGATGTGGTGGTGGAGTGTGTCGGGCGCGCCGAGACGATGCAACAAGCGGTGGAGTTGGCTGGCAAAGGGGGCCAGGTCTTGCTGTTTGGTGTGGCACCCCCGGAGGCTCAGGCGATGTTCTCTCCGTTCCGGGTCTTTGCACGGGAACTGACCCTTCATGGTTCGTTCATCAACCCTTACACCCACCCGCGCGCCATGGCCCTGGCCGCCAGCGGCCGCATCCACTTAAGCCGTTGGGTCAGCCATCCGTTGACCTTGACCGAGCTGCCACACGCCATGGACCGCCTGCCGGCTTGGCAAGCGGTCAAGGCCATGGTGACATTCACGGACTAAACAAGGGGGTATCCTTTATGTTACGCGCTCCTGTGGGCCATCCAGGTTTGGGGCCAACTTTCACGTGCCCCCCAGGACAGTGGGCTGCCCCCAGGCGAACCCCTGGAGCAGACGACATGGAGCAGACACCATCCGGCCACCTGTCAACCTTCCCCCTCCTCGTGTGCCTAGGCGAATTGCTCGCGGACCTCGTGCCCGAAACAACAAAGGACCATGACATCCTGCCACGGTCGTACCATGCACACCTCGGCGGTGCCCCAGCCAACGTCGCAGCAGCCGCGGCTCACTTTGGGCTGCCTAGCGCATTGTTCGCCAACGTCGGCAGCGACCCCCTCGGCCAAGCGCTCATCCAAACGCTGGCACACATGGGTGTGGACACTCGCGGCGTCCGTGTAGACCCGCATCACCCCACCCCTATAACGCTGGTTTCGCTCTCTCCACAAGGCGAGCGTAGCTTTACATTTTACCGGTTTGACACCGCCGACGCGCACTTACAGCCAGACTCGCTTGACTTGCCCTTGCTCTCGCAAGCCCGTTGTCTGCACGTAGGTTCCGTGTCTCTCTCGCGCAATCCCGCGCGCAGCGCCACCCTGGCTGCCGTGCATACAGCCCGTGCCCATGGCCTGTCTGTCAGCTTTGACCCTAACTTGCGCCTCGCACTCTGGCCAGACGAGACCACTGCCCGGCAGGCCATCGAAACCTTGCTGCCGTTGGCCCACCTGGTGAAAGTGTCTCTGGAAGAACTCGCCTGGCTGACCGGCCTGCCACTGGCAGAGGCAGTTCCGAGTCACACCACACCACCGCCCGACAACCTGTTCATCCAGGCCGAGACGTTGCGCAGACATTGGCAAATTCCCTTGCTGCTTGTCACGCTTGGCCATCGCGGCTGTACTTGGCACAGCGCGCGCGGGGCCGGTTGGATCCCTGGATTTTCAGTGGCCACCGTCGATACCACGGGTGCCGGTGACGTCTTTGTTGCCTCAGTGCTCTCCCAGTGGTTGCTGTCCTCGGCCGCCGCCGCCAATCCGTCAAGCCCCGCAACAGACTCAACTCAACAGGATGTCTTGGCGCTCCCAGCACCACCGGAGCAAACGGCACCGCCCCGTCGCGACGCCGCTTCAGACCTCCCCGCTTCCTGTGTCAAGCAAGCATATCCGCTAGATTTATCGGCTTGGCCAGTTCATCAGTTGGAGTGTCTGTTGGCCACTGCCAACGCGGCCGCCGCCCTGTCGACCACGCGCCACGGTGCTGTCAGTGCACTCCCAGCTTGGCCAGACGTTTGCGCGTTAGCTCAAGCAAACAGGATCCATCCAGCAGACCCGCGCCCCCGCTGAGCCGTCTTATCCCCTGATGGCCGCAGCCAACATGCCGAGTCCTTTCTGCGGGGTCACACGTATGGCCTAGCGCGGCAGACCGTTCTTTCTCAGGAATGATGACAAAGACCGCTAGCAGAATTTGCGAGATTCTAAATGTAAGCAAAGCAGGTTTCGCCTTTTCTATAAAGCCTTCCGGTAACAGTCCCCACATCAGCAGAAAGATAGTTAAGAACACCACTGCACTGGTGGTCAGGGAGCCCCCTTGTGATTCGAAACACACAGGACCGGAGGACCGTAACGCACAATCCGAGGGCACGCAACCACCCCTCTGCTTGTCATACCCAATATGGTATGACCCTTCGCTACATGACGCACCGGCACACATCCGCATCGACTGGTGGGTCTGGTAAGAAGATGCCAACCATGGTGAAACGGGATCGCCGCTACTCATCTAAAAAGGACGTTGCGTAAGAATGTTTGAGTGCAAAATCTCGGAACAGCCTAACAGATAAAGGAATTCGCCTGTAGCGCAACACAGCCAATCCGTTCTGCCGCTCTACCAACTGCTGAAGTGGCAGAACCCGCGTGGATGAACTTTCTAAACAACGGCCAATACGCAACCCCATCAGCGCCACCCCGACCCCTTCATCCACAAACGCTCGCAGCATCTCCACATGACTGCTCTCGAGAATAATGCGGGGTTCAAATCCAGCCTCGTGGCAGGCGCGGATAAGCACTTCCCGATAACCGGAACTAGACTTAATCATCAGAAACGGCTCTTGCGCCAGGTCTGCTAAATCCACCACCTGGGCAGTCGCTTGCGCATGTTTACGCGAAATCAGTACACCAACCTGGTCGCTGACGAGTGGATAGAAGTCGATATCTGCCTCAGTGTGAAAAGGCGAGGTGATAAATGCCACATGAATCTTGTGTGCTTGCAAGCCCTGTAATAAATCATCTGTGTTGGCTTCGTGGATCCGCAAACGAATGCCTGGATATGCTTTCATAAATCGAACAATGATCTTATGAAAGCCAAGATAGCCACTGGTGGGAATCGCGCCGACAGCAATATCCCCTTTGCTGTACGTGGTGTATTGGTGCATAGCCTCGCGCGACCGTTGAATCTCCGCCAGGATGCGCTTTGCATAGGCTGAAAAATCCCGGCCAGCCGCAGTGAGCTCCACACTGCGCGGACCGCGCACAAACAGCATGACACCCAATTCTTCTTCTAATTTTTTAATCTGTTGTGATAACGTTGATTGGGAAACACAAATCTCCATGGCTGCCGACGAAAAACTTTGATATTTTTCGACTGCTAAAAAATACTCCAGTTGGAAGAACTCCATCCAGATGTCCCCATTATGCGAGATGGGAAGAGGGAACTCTCTCGTTCCCTCTCGCACATGTTTTGTTTATATTTTATGACATCTGGTACCTGACGCAAAGACAGTTTGGCCCCTCTGTACGCCTGATTTCTTCACCATCGGTCTGGAGCCTATGCATCATGAGCGATTCATCATGATTCAATGAGCACAGCACCCTCAGGTAAGGGACGAACCAAACGGCGATAAATGGACAGCCAACCGTGTGCGGCAGCCGTCGCAGCTGCTGCCTTGCGGCAGCGTTCTTGGCGTTCTGCGAGGATGTCCTCGGCAACTTGGAGGTCCACCCGGCGTTGATGGACATCGATGCTGATGAAATCGCCGTCTTCAACCCAAGCCAGGGGACCTCCTTCGGCCGCTTCAGGTGACACTTCTCCCACCACGAGAACCTTGTTCGATAGCCCAGATTGTTGCCCGTCTGTGACCACGGCCACCTGCTTGCTTAACCCCATACCGTCCAAAGCAAACACAACATTGGTGGCCATCCCCATCCCGGGGGTTCCCTTCGGTCCAAGCCCGCGTACCACGACCACTTGGCCAGGCAAAACCTCACCTGAACGAATGCCCACAATGGCCGCATCGGCAGCTTCATACACCTTAGCCGGTCCAGTGAATTGAAGCGGCCGGTCATCTTCAACCGCCAATTTGACAATGCCGC
>JAILZF010000031.1 GCA_023512635.1 Alicyclobacillus sp.
GTAGCCCCCCCGGCAAGGGGCGGCAAGGCCACGAGAAACCCGTGAATCGCCCTTGCCAGGAACCTCTGGGGTAGCACCGAGCCGATTGCCGGACCCTTCCGCTGTGGGACGTTAAAAGTCCCTGTGGTACTTTTTTTGTCCCGTATAGACGGCAAGACCTCTCCTCCGCTGACATGCTCAGTGTACGCGAAGGTGCATCAGAACGCAACAGGATACGTACCCCACAGAGGATGCCCCGCTCCGTTCGTACCCGCAGCGGCCGTTCTCGCCACCACGCAGCTTGTCCCGACGAATCACCGCCGGCGCTGCCAAGACGCCGGAATCCCCAACTGCTCCCGGTACTTGGCTACCGTCCGGCGAGACACCTTCACTCCGCTGGCCAACAACCGTTGCGCCAGTTGTGCATCCGACCAGGGCCTGGCGGCGTCCTCTTGGGCCACCAGGCGCACCAGCGCATCCTTGACCACGCGCGCTGCAGAAGTACCCTGCACCGCCGGTACGGCGACCGAAAACAAGTCTTTCAGCGGAATCACCCCGCAAGGCGTGGCCAACCACTTGTCCCGCACGACGCGGCTCACCGTCGAGGCATGCAGCCCCAGTTGCGCGGCGAGGTCTTGCAGGGTCAACGGCCGCAAACCGTCCCAACCTTCTGTAAAAAACGCCTGCTGAATCTCCACGAGCGCCGCCATCACGCGCTGCAACGTGTGACGACGCTGGGCCAAGCTGCGCAGCAAACCGCGTGCGTCCCGCCACTGCTGGGCCAAACTGGCGCGTACCGCCGGGTCTTGGACCTGACCAAGCAACGCGCGGTACTCTGTACGCAGGCGCAGCCTCGGTAAGGCGCGCTCATCCAGCACCACAGCCCAACGCCCGCCTTGCGACTCCACCCAAGCGTCCGGTACCACGTAGACCGGCCCATCCGCCGTGTAAACTCCCCCCGGGCGCGGCTGCAAGCGGCGCAGCGCGGCCATGGCTGCTTGCACCTGGTACAGCGGGACACGCAGACGTCTCGCCAGCTCCTGCCAGCGACCTGCCGCTACGTCCGCCAAATGGCGGTCAACCAACACCCGAACCAACGGTTGCAGTGCAGGGGGAACGTTATCCAGTTGTAACAACAGACACTCGCGCAGATCGCGGGCGCCCACCCCGCGCGGCTCGCACGACTGCAACAGAGACAATGCCGCTGCGAGCGTATCCTTTGAATAACCTTGTGCTAGTCCGACGACCTCAATGTCCATCGGCAGGTAGCCGTTTTTATCTAAGCAGCCCACCAACCACAACGCACAGTCCACGTGTCCGGCTGGCGCTCCGCTGACGCGAAGCTGCTGGCTTAAATCGTCGGCAAGGGTCGACCGGGCGACCGCTCGCGCCAGTGAATCAGCTGCCGCTTCCAGCCGGCTCACCGGGTAACGGACGCAACTGGACCAGACCTGGTCCAAGGGTGCCAGTTCACACTCTAAAAAAGGATTGTCTGCCGCCAGTTCGTTGACGCGGGTGCCCAACTCGAGCACTGAACACGGCAACAAATCGATGGTCTGCCGTAGCTGTGGCGTCATCACCAGCCGTTGTTGCTGCGTTTGGCAAAGGCGGAACCCAAGGCTCATGCCGTTCCCCCTTCCCCTGTTGCCGTCTTTGGCCCTGTTCGACACGCGGGCAGCATTTCCTGCCCCACTACGGACCCAGTGTATGCTCACCTCCGAATGCTTTGCACGTCGGGCATGTCTTAAGTGCGCAAACCACGCCACGGCGAATACACATAAGGGGAAGGCTGTTGTCAACGACCACCGGTCACGCGCTGGCCTGTTTCCAGGATTGCGCGGCCAGTCCCTGCAACTGCCAGAAGTGGGAGACCTGGAGGGAAGACCATGCGGATTGGCGTCATCGGCACGGGTACCATCGGCAGCTTGCTGACCACCGGGTTTGCAGCCAACCCTGCCCATGCTGTGTTCGTGTACAACCGCACACCAGCCAAAGCTCAGGCGTTGGCGACAGGCAGACCGAACGTCCGCGTCTCGCGCGACGCCCGCACGTTGGCTGGCGAATGCGAGTGTCTTTTTCTCTGCACCAAAGCCGCAGACGCCAAACAAGTTTTGGCGGAATTAGCGCCTGTGTTAACCCCTGCCCACGTCCTGCTCACCACTGCCAGTGCACTCTCCCTGAGCTATTTGGAAGACGTGGTCCCGAGTAAATGGGTGAAAGTTATCCCCAGTCTGACGCAATCGGTGCACAGCGGTGTTATTTTGGTCAGCTATGGCCGCCGCTGTCTGAGCAGTGACCGTCTTTGGATAGAAGAATTGCTACGCGACCTCGCCCAGCCCTTTACAGTCAGTGAGGAGCAAATCCGGGTGGCAAGCGATTTAACCAGTTGCGGTCCCGCTTTTCTGGCATTCCTAGTACAACAGTGGGCTGCCGCTGCTGCCCGTACAGGCCAATTGAGTGACCATGAGGCAGAAACCCTGTTGGTACAGATGCTGGTGGGTCTGGCCGCCTTGTTGCAGAATGGCCATTCATTGCAAGACATCGTCCAGCGCGTGGCCGTGCCTGGCGGGGTCACGGAAGCTGGACTGGTGTCTATTGGGCCCGCGGCGTCCGAACTGTTTGACCAATTGCACCAAGCCACCCAGTTGTACGCCCAAGGCAGTTCGATTGTCGCTCACCTGTCCGGTTAGCTTGACCCCGTTTGGAATTCTTGGCCATTGTCGATTCAACCCGAGCCGGCGCGAGTTTTGTCATTTTTCCCCGTTTGTCCAGGTGAGGATTGTCCAAAGCGGAAAAAACAGAAATAATAGAGGTGGAATCACCCAATCTACGGAATTTCGTCGCATACTGCGCCGGAACGGGAAGGTAGGGAGCAGGCCGCATGGAACAACTGCCGTCTTGGGCCAGTCAGGCCAACGGAGCCCCGGAAACAACGCACGCGACTGCCGCGCCCGCCTGCGCCACCCCCCAACTTGAACAACTCATCCAGCAAAACCTGACCCTGGTGAAAGCGGCGCGCCGGCATATCTACCCCCTGGCCAAGCGCGGCTACACGCACGGGCAAATGATCCTTCTTTGCGATCCCGCTGGTTGGCTGCTCGATGTCCTCGGATGGCCACCAGACACTCTTGCAGCGCCGTTTTGCCAGCCTGTCGACGCTGCCGTACAGTGTTTGGCCTGCCCGGACACCCCCTTGGCAGCCGCCTTGCAGCAACGCCAGACCGTTTGCTTTGAGCGCGGACAAGTTGTCGCACCATTTCATCTATACAGCGGCGCGGCTGTCCCTGTGTTGTCTGACCGCGGCGAGTGTCTTGGGGGCATGCTGTGGTTAGCCTCTACGCCAACCCCCACACCGCTCCTGGAAGCGCTGGCAGTGTCAGCAGCACAGGCCATCGGTCACTGCTGCAGTTTGGAGGAGTCGCGCCAGGACCTGCTGCGCGTTCACCTCAGCCTGCTCGGCCACTTGGACTGCCACGTGTTGGTATTTGACCCGTCGGGCAAGGTTTCAGAGGAACGCCACCCGCTCCCCGTGTCAGACGAGGTCCGCAATGAAATGATTCGGATGGCCGGGGCGAGTGACCAGCTCGAGCTGGAGGTTGAGTTAGGCGGCCGTGCCTACTTGGCCGATATGCGTACCCTGCGCAACCACTTAGGTTCACTGCGCAGCAAACTGGCGATTTTCCGCGACATCACCTATCACAAGCGATTGGAGCGCAGTATCGAACACGCTGAAAAGCTCTCCATCCTGACGACGCTAGCCGCCGGGATTGCCCACGAAATTCGCAATCCGTTGACCACCGCGCGCGGCTTTTTACAGCTGTTTCAAGAGCGCCTGTTACAGGAAGACGACCGGCGCTTCCTGCAGCTGACCCTGGCGGAACTGGACCGCATTCAACGGTTGGTCACCGATTTTATGTCGCTGGCCCGCCCCACCCAAGGCGACTTTGGCAGGGTGGACGTGGCGGCCGTCGCCAGCGAAGTCACCGAGTTTATGCGTCCGGAAGCGGTCATGCGCAACATCCAGATAGAGTTTCAAAGCGACCACGCCCCGGCTTGGATATGGGGGGACGTCCACCAAGTCAAACAGGTGGTGTTGAACATCCTGCAGAATGCCTTGCAGGCTTGTCAATCCAAAGATACGGTTACCGTGCAGGTCCGCTGCCGTGAGGATAAGGTTCTTTTGAAAGTCCGCGACACAGGCTCCGGCATGACGCCTGAACAACAGGCGCGGCTGTTCCAACCGTTTTACACCACCAAGGCACACGGAACCGGTCTAGGCCTGGTGGTCACGAAACAGCTGGTCGAGCGCCATGGCGGCAGTCTGCACATTAGCAGTGAAGCCGGCCACGGCACCGTGGTGAAGATTGCCTTCCCGCAGCTTCAAAAGGACCTCGACTCGGTTTCGGTCAGCCCGGCCAACACCTCCTGGGGTGCCAACACCAACCCTACGTTCCAGACGAGCCGGTCCCCAGCTTCAGCGGCGTACGATTCAGCCTGAAGGGGGGATTCATGGTTGTTGTCCCGTGAGCGGCAGCAGCCACACCTCTGTGGCGTCCGCTGCCGGGGTGTGAGCGTCCCGCATCTGCGTTCCTCCTGCCGCTGCCTGTGCCGCCGGTTGTTGCACCGCTGCTGCCCGGTGAAACCCAGCTTGTTCAGCAAACCGCCGAGCACGCGCATTCTCACCGCGAAGGGGCATGGCCAGGGAGGATGCCACCCCGAGCAGCGCCACCCCTTCAACCAGCTTGCGCACTGTCCACGTGGCGGCGCGCCGGCGCCGAAACGCCGGTTGGACGTACAGCGCCAACAACCATGCCTGCCCTGCCTCCGCCTGCAGCACACAGCAACCTGCTTTCTCCCCGCCACAGCGAATCCAAAACGGCATACAGCCCGGTGTCTGCCGCCACACAGCGATTTGCCAACCCACCGCCGCTCCGCTGGTGTCGTATGCCGGGACCACCCCAGCCAGCGCCAGGACCTCGCGGGCACAGTCGTTGAGCATGACTTGCAGCTCGCCGTCCTCGCCTGGTAACACCCGTTCTACCTGTACCTCGTCGCGCGCGTAACGTACAGGCAAAGGGGAGGGCCGTGGCCGCTGTGCATCCTTGTCTCGACGCAAGCGGGCGGTCTGTCGGCCAATGCGGTCAAACAGGTAAAACAACACAAAGACGCAGCCGTACGCCATGCCAGCTTGCATTGACCGCGGGACGGCCGCACCGTGCAGGCGCAGCCATCCGTACCCCCCCAGACTTCCTGCTGCCACAGTCATGGAAAGCCAGAGTACGAGTGCGCGGGCAGCTTTCACCCTGGTTCCTCCTTCACGCTTGCAACACGGCCGCCAGGTCGTCAACGTACTGGGCAAACTGCGCCAGCGTTGCCTGCACAGGTGACGGTGAGGTCATGTCCACCCCCGCCTTGCGTAACAGCTCAATCGGGTAGTCAGACCCTCCGCCGCGCAGGAAGGACAGGTACGCCTGTACGGCGGGATCACCCTGATGTAAGATGTTTTGTGCCAAAGCGGTGGCGGCAGAGATGCCCGTGGCGTACTTGTACACGTAAAAGGCGTTGTAAAAGTGTGGAATACGCGCCCACTCCATTTCAATTTCTGGGTCAATCACACACTCCGCCGCAAAGTAGTCACTCACCAACTGTTTGTACGTCGCACACAGCCACTCGGGCGTCAAAGCCCCTCCTTGCTCGGCGTGAGTGTGCACCAGCTTTTCAAACTCGGCAAACATGGTTTGCCGGAACAGCGTGCCTCGCAAGGTTTCTAGATGGTGGTTGATGAGGTACGCCCGCATGTGTGGGTTGTCGGTGGTTTGCAGCAGGTGGTGGGTGAGGAGGGCCTCGTTGCACGTAGAGGCGACTTCCGCCACAAAGATGGTATATTGTGCATAAATGTACGGTTGTGCCTGCGCTGAAAAATACGTGTGCATGGCGTGGCCGAGCTCATGCGCCAGGGTGAACATGTCGTTCAACCGGCCTTGGTGGTTGAGCAGAATGTATGGATGGACCCCGTACGTTCCCCAAGAATACGCGCCACTAGTCTTCCCGCGTGTCTCATACACGTCAACCCAGTGCCCGTTTTGCAGTCCTTCAGCCGCTACACGCACGTACTCGCTGCCCAGGGGTTGTAAGGCTGCCAAGACGGTCTGCACCGCCTGTTCATACGGGACCTTGACGTCCACCTCTGCCACCAACGGAGTATACAAGTCATACATGTGCAACTCCGCCAGCCCCAACACGCGCTTGCGCAGCGCTAAATACCGGTGCAACGCCGGCAGGGCGCCGCGCACCGCGGTAATCAGGTTATCGTACACAGCCATCGGAATATTGTCCTCGTCCAGGGCTGACGCCAAGGCACTCGGGTACTTGCGCGCCCGGGCGTAGAACAGGTCTTTTTTAACACTGGCTCCGTACGTTGCCGCCAAAGTGTTGCGGTGTTTCCCGTATGTTCCGTGCATCCCGATAAACGCGGATTGGCGCACCTCACGGTTGCGGCTTTCTAAAAAGCGCAAGTAGCGGCCGTGTGTGAGTTCCAACTCTCGCCCTTGCTCATCGCGAATGACTGGAAACCGCAAGTCCGCATTGTTAAACATGGTGAAGATGTGGCTGGGCGCCTGTGCGATTTCACCCGCAGCAGCCAACAGCTGCTCTTGTTCTGCCGGCAACACATGCGCTTTCTGCCGCAACAGCTCTTCTATGTAAAACCGGTACAGCGCCAATCCCTGTTCCTCGTCTAAGTACTGGCGCAGCAGCTCGGCTGGGGCAGCCAAGATTTCGGGAACGACAAACGCCTTTTGGCTCTCCACCTGAACCGCTAACGAGGTCGCCCGGTCTGTCAACGCTTGATAACGCGGGTTGGTGTTATCTTCATCTCGCCGCATCTTGGCGTAGACATACAGCCGTGACAGGCGTTCGTTGACCGTGTCCTGCAACTGCAGGGTGCGCAGCAACGACGCTGCAGACTGCGTGATCTGGCCCTGCATGGCGGCCAGCGCTTGAGCGTCTGCCAGCAGCTGCTGCGCGTCCTGCTCCCACTGACTGTCGTCCGCGTAGATGTCCTCTAATTTCCATTTATATTGCTCGTCGATCTCGCTGCGCACCGGCAGCTCACTGCGTTCCCCTGACGGTTCTGTGGCAGACCCATACCAGCCTTGCTCCCCTGCTGCGCAGGGCCTTTGCCAAACCCCCGTAAACTTTCCTAGCTGTCCCAAGCTATTCTCCACCTTCCCTCAACGGCTTGTAGACCGCTTCGCCTGTCCTGTCCCCAGCGTTCCCTGGGAGTGATAGGTGCACTCGCGTAAACGCGCCGGGCAACAAGTCCCCTGTCGTGGTTTGCACCACTTCCCCCTGTAAGTTGCCCAACCACACCGGCGTGTCAGGACCACACCACTCGGCCAACACCTGCCTGCAGGCGCCACACGGCGGGACTGGCTGCGGACTGTCGGCGACCACTGCCAGCGCCTGTACCCGCGCGCCGCGTGACCTGGCCGGGCCCAGCACAAATTGGAACATCGCGGTCCGCTCCGCACACACCGTCAACCCGAAGGATGCGTTCTCTACGTTGGCCCCCGTGACCACCGTCCCGTCACTCAAGAGCAGCGCTGCCCCCACGGCAAAACGGGAATACGGAGCGTACGCCGTTTCCCTGGCCTGACGGGCGGCCACTAACAGGGAATGCGCAACCGAAGGAAGCGGGCGCGGCTCCTCCCCGTCCGCTGCCACGCGGCCCAACAGCAAAGGTGGCGTAAACGGCTCACCAGGCTCCATCCGAAACCCTGCTGCCAACGCCGCAACCGCTTGCTCCGCCGCCACCTCGTCGGCTGCGTGCACCTCGGCTATCACCTCGCCCCGTACCACCGGCTCGCCCCGCTTACGCAGCAGCACCACGCCGACCCGCGGATCGACCGGTGCACCTGGCCGAGACCGGCCGGCCCCGAGGCGCATGGCGATGTGTCCGACGAGCCTCGCATCCACTGCTTGCACCACCCCGTCCACCGCAGCGTAGACGGGACGGACCACCGGCGCCCGCGGCAACAGCGACAAGTCGTCCGCGACACGTGCGTCGCCCCCTTGAGCCGCCACCCACTCTTTCCACTTGGCGAGCGCCCGGCCGTCCGCCTGGGCGGCCAACAGCAACGCGCGCGCCGCAGCCGGCGTTGAGGCTTTGCCGGCCAAGACCAGCATTTCGGACCCGAGCGCCAGACACAGTTCCTGCAGGTCGCGCGGTCCACGGCCGGTCAGCGTCAACACCGCCTCCCGAACCTCTAAGGCGTTGCCGACCGCACGCCCCAGCGGTTCGTCCATGGCGGTCAGGAGCGCCACCGTGCGCCGGCCGGTACGCGTGCCGATGGCCACCATGGCCGTCGCCAGGCTGCGGGCTGAAGCCAGGTCCTGCATGAACGCTCCCTGCCCTACCTTGACGTCCAGCACGATGGCGTCCGCGCCACTGGCGATCTTTTTGCTCATCACAGAGCTGGCAATCAAGGGGACGGATTCGACCGTGTCGGTCAAGTCGCGCAAGGCGTACAATTTCTTGTCAGCAGGTGCCAGATCGGCGGTTTGACTGGCCACCGCAATGCCAATCCGCTGGACCTGGGCAAGAAACTCTGCGGGTGTAAGGTCACAGGAAAACCCCGGGATTGACTCCAGCTTATCGATGGTGCCCCCCGTATGACCCAATCCTCGACCTGACATCTTGGCAACTGGCACCCCTAACGCGGCCACCCAAGGGGCCAACACCAGCGTTGTGGTGTCCCCCACCCCGCCCGTGCTGTGCTTGTCAACCTTGATGCCCGGGATGGACGACAAGTCCAAGACCTGGCCCGAGTGCGCCATGGCCAGTGTCAACGAGGTCGTTTCCGCCTCTGTCATGCCCTGCAGGCAGACAGCCATGGCCCACGCGCTCATCTGCACATCAAGCACCTCGCCGCGCGTGTACGCCTCTACCAACGTCGCAATTTCGCTGTCCGACAACGCCTGGCCCAGCCGTTTTTTACGGATCAGGTCGGGCACGAACACCGCCAACCCCTGCCTCCCCTCCCGTTACTGTACAGATCATACCATAGCTTTCCCCACCGCTTCACCCTTCGTCCCGTCCACGGCAACGGCCCGCCCTGCAGACAGCAAGGCGGGCCGCACCAACCCTTCTTCAAGTTCTTTTATTTCACCGCTCAGAACTCGAGCAGCTTGTCACCAGGTTTCCAGTTGGCGGGACAGAGTCCGCCTGCTTGCAAAGCCTCTAGTACACGCAAGGTTTCATCCACACTGCGGCCGACGTTCAAGTCATGGACCACCTGGTAACGCAAGACCCCCTCCGGGTCAATGATAAACAAGCCTCGCAGAGCGACCCCTTCCTCTTCCACCAACACGTCATACGCACGTGCCACAGCTTTGGTAAAATCAGCCGCCAACGGATATGACAAAGGACCCAACCCGTTGTCTGCACGCGCAGTCTGAATCCAAGCGCGGTGCGTGTACACGCTGTCGCAACTCACGCCCAAGACCTCTGCATCCAAGTCGTGAAACTCTTGGATCCGGTCCTGAACTGCGAGAATCTCTGTCGGACAGACAAACGTAAAATCATTTGGGTAAAAGAACATGACGAGCCATTTCCCTCGGTAATCTTGCAAGCTTACCGTTTCCGCTAAAGTTTGCAGGTTTTTGGTGCTCGGCAGGGTAAAATCGGGAGCAGGTTGACCCACCAGCGGCATATCCGCAACCTCCTGACCACCGGCATCTTCCCCAAAGATGCCATGTTTAGTTTTAGATTTAGTTTAAATATGTATCTATTAAATCATGTCAACCTCGTGCTCGCTACCCCATTCCCAGCATTCTTGTGACCATTCTTTGAACGCCGACGAAGCTCTCCCGCTTGAACGGATAGGAAGGGACGTGATACTTTCAGAACGTCAACCGTCTCACCGCGGTTCACCGTTTTGGTTGAAGCCGTGGCTGGAGCGTATAGCGGAGAGGATGCCATGCTCACCCCAACCCATCGTCTGTCGCACACCACGGTCTTAACCGTGCTCAACAAGATGGCCCTGTCCGCGCTGGCTTTTGTCTACAGCGCGCTGTTCGCTCACCTGCTCACCCTGCCAGACCGCGTAGAGTTTCAGTTGGCCGGGACGATTGCTCAAACCGGGATGACGTTTGTCGGCGGCTTAAGCAACTACTTTGCCTATGCGTATCCCAAATTTCGGGACGACCGGTGTGCCGTCGTACAAACCGGAAACCTTGTGATAGGCATCGCTAGCCTGGCGGTTTGGGGGGGCACCTGGGTGTGGTGGTGGCTGCAACCTGTCCCTTGGCACCTGCCCAGGCCTTGGGCGTGGGCTTTGCTGTGTATGCCTTGGACGTTTGTCTTTGGCTACGGTTCTCGGCTGTTGCAGGCAGCTGATGAGATGACCTGGTTAAACCGCGCCAACGCCACGCAGCCTGCCTTGTTCACGGCGTTTGCCGCCATCCTGTTCATGGTCCGGCGCCACACCAGCAACACCGCCTTGCTCACCGCAGCATACGGCGGTTGGGTATTGACCAACGCTATCGCCGCCATCCTCAGCATGACCTGGGCGCGAAGGCAACTGCGCCTCCCGGGCATGCTGCAGTGGCGTGCCAACCGCCGCCACCTGCTGGGCACCTTGCGTTACGGCGGCTGGTCATCCCTCGCCCAAGTCGTCAGCATCGCCAACTACCGCATGGACTTTTGGCTGGTGTACGCCCTCTTGCCTCGGTCTAACGACGCCTCGGTGTACGGAATCGCGGTTGTCGCGGCGGAGGTATTGCTGAACATCTCGAGTGCGATTTCCTCGGTGGTGTTTGCGCAAATGACCGGCGGTGAGCGCGCCACGGCAGAACGACTCACCGAGGAATCAACCCGTCACACCCTCATCTCTTCGGCCATGGCCGCACTCGGGATGTACCTGACGTTTCCATGGCTGATTGTGCTCGCCTTCGGCCACGCGTATGCCGGTGCCATCGGCCCTTTTTTCTTGTTATTGCCAGGCTTAATCGCCAAGGCCGCCAGCAATTTGGTCATCCAGTACGCTACCAATACCCTAGGTCACGCCCGCGCCTCCGTTTGGATGAACGGTTTGAGCGCATTGCTCAACGCCGCGTGTTGCGCTCTGTTCATCCCCAGGTGGGGAACCCTTGGCGCTGCCCTCGCTTCGACCGCTTCGTACGGCCTATCGTTTGCAGTCTACGCCTGGTGGTACCAGCAGCAAAGCGGCCGGCCAGCCAGCGGCTTGGTACGCATCCGCACAGCGGATCTCACGCCGTATGGGCGGTTTGTTCAACAGCTCAGCGCCACGGTACGATCCCGCGGGTCCCGCCGCTAACTCGCCTCTGCTTCGCCCTACACGCAAAGAGGGGCCTGGTATCAGGCCCCTCTTTGGTGCTGCTCTATTTTCCCAAAACGTCTTCAACAACCCTCCTATCCCGTTAGACGAACACCGGTTCCTTTAAGTCTTCTAACTTGACCAGTGAGTGTTCCTCTACCTCTTGGTGCAGGCTGTTTCCATGGGCATCCATGGTGACAATCGCAGGGAAGCCGGCCACCTCCAAGTGCCACATGGCCTCCGGAATCCCGAACTGCTCTAAAAAGTCGACGCCCTTGACGCGCTTGATGCAGCGCGCGTAATACTGTGCCGCGCCCCCGATGGCATTCAGATAGACTGCCCCCGTCTTTTGCAGACCGGCCAGCGTCTTGGCCCCCATGCCTCCCTTGCCAATGACCGCACGCACGCCAAATTTCTCGAGAATCTCCGCCTGGTACGGCTCTTCGCGTGAACTGGTGGTCGGGCCTGCCGCCTTGACCTGCCACTGTCCCTGCTCGTCCTTCAGCATCACCGGGCCGCAGTGGTAAATCACGCCGCCGCGCAGATCGACCGGTGCGTCGTGCTTCACCAGGTACTTATGCAGCTCGTCCCGGCCGGTGTGGATTTCACCCTCTACCAGAACCACATCGCCGACACGCAGCGCACGCACATCCTCTTCCCGGATGGGAGCACGCAACACCTTGGCTTGCGTCAGGTCAAACCCTCCCTCCGGCCGCGTCACCGGTTCCGGCTGGTCTTTGTACAACCAGCGCTTCACCGCACCGGTCTGAGGATCCAAGACCACACCCAAACGCCGGAACGCCCAACAGTTGTAAGCCACAGACACAAAGAAGCTTGCGGGCAAGCGGTTCATAGCGCCAATCTTGCAGCCCAACAGCGTCACCCGGCCGCCAAAGCCCATGGTGCCAATCTCCAGGTGGTTGGCCGTCTGCATGATGTACGACTCTAGTTCAGCCAAGACTGGATTCGGGTTGGTGTCTTCCAGGCTGCGGAACAACTGTTCTTTGGCCAATTCGTAACCGCTGGTACGGTCGCCGCCAATCCCTACGCCAATCACCCCTGCGCTGCAACCCTGCCCCTGCGCCTGGTAAATGGCGTGCAAGATACACTTGCGAATGCCGTCCAAGTCGCGGTTGGCTCGGCCCAATCCGGGCAATTCCACCGGCAGAGAGTACTGGATGTTTTTGTTCTCGCACCCGCCACCCTTAAGAATCAAACGGACCTCGACCTCGTCGTGTGTCCATTGCGAAAAGTGAATGACCGGCGTTCCCGGGCCTAGGTTGTCCCCCGAGTTCTTGCCGGTCAACGGGTCTACCGAGTTGGGGCGGAGCTTACCCATTCGCGTGGCCTCAGCCACAGCCGCCTTGATTTCTGCCTCTAGTTCCAGCTGGTTGTATCCAACAGGACACTTCACCAGGAATGTAGGCATCCCCGTATCCTGACAGATGGGTTGCACATCCTCCTCTGCCGATACGATGTTATCCAAAATGGTGTTCAACGCCAGAGCCGCACGCGAGCCCAATTCTTCCTGCCATTGTGCCCGTTTTAACGCCCGCCGCACGTCGGGCGGCAAGTTCGTGGACGTCTCTGTAATCAATTGAATTAAACTATCGCGCAACACGCTCATCCCTATCCCTCCTCGCCAACGTTCGCCCTCATTATACTACCGAATCCTATGGACGCACTGCTTCCACATACGAGCGTGCCTAGACACACGGCTTTCTTCACCTGCAAACCGCCAACCGCGTTGCGTTTCTCGCCAGATGGCGTACAATGCAGACAGCAGCTCCCTCCGTCTGGCGAATAGCACCTAGCCGGACCCAGGATCTGACCGGAAGGGGGATGGGGAAACGTGATTCAGCTCAGCACGGCGGCTAAGGAACAATTGCAAAAAGCACTGGCTGCAGAACCCGGGTCGTTCATTCGCTTGCACATCCTGCCTGGGTGAGGCGGCCCCCGTTACGTCGCGGCTCTGGACGAGTCCGCTTCAGCCCACGATACGCGCATCGAGATCGACGGAATTCCGTTTGTCTACCCCTCGCAGGTGGCTTATTTAATGGAAAATCTCGTCATAGATGTAGATACCGCTTGGGGACACCCCGAGTTGGTGATCTACTCCTTGAACGGGGGCAGCTCGTGTCGTTAACGGCTGCCCCTGCGCAGAGGCCGGTCCTGGCGCAGCAAGTCTCCCCACGTTTCACGCTCCACCACCAGCGCAGCCTCGCCATCGCGGACAAACACCACAGCCGGCACCGGGTTCCGGTTGTAGTGACTGGCCATTGAATAATTGTACGCACCTGTACAAAATACCGCCAGCACATCCCCAGGTTGCGGGTCGGGCAACGGGGCGTCCCAGATCACCATGTCCCCACTCTCACAACACTTACCAGCCACCGACCAGCACCCGTTTGCTTCATCTAGGGCACGGTTGGCCAGGATGGCCTCGTACTGAGCACCGTACAGCGCCAAGCGCGGGTTGTCCGTCATTCCGCCGTCGACAGCGACGTAGTTGCGCACCCCCGGGATGCGTTTGCGCGACCCCACCGTATAAAGCGTCGTCCCCGCCTCACCAACCAAGCTTCGTCCCGGCTCAATGGCAATCACAGGCAAGGGCAACCCCAGCGCATCAAACGCCTCCCGCACCGCTCGCACCACCGTGTGGAGGGTGTCACGCAGCGGCTCTGGCCGGTCCGCAGCGGTATAACGAATGCCAAACCCGCCACCCACGTTGAGCACGCGCAGCGGCAGGCCCAAACCTACGCCCTCGGCATACAGCCGGCTGACCCGGCGGATGGCCTCGACAAACCCGCTGCCGTCAAAAATTTGCGATCCGATGTGCGAGTGCAGCCCGATGCACCGCAGTTGCCGGCGCTGCGCGAGGTCGTACAGAGCCTCCAGCGCCTGCCCGTTTTCCCAGTCAAAGCCGAACTTGCTGTCCTGCTGCCCCGTGGCAATGTACTCGTGCGTATGCGCCTCCACCCCTGGGGAGACGCGCAGCAACACGTCGACCGTACGGCCGGCAGCGTCAGCCACCGCAGACAACAGCTCCAGTTCGTCAAAGTTATCTACCACAATCGAGCCGATACCCTGGCTGACCGCAAACTCCAGCTCGACCCGCGACTTGTTGTTGCCGTGCAGGTGAATGGCGCTCGCCGGTACCCCGGCTTGCAGGGCCGTCAACAGCTCCCCGCCAGATACCACATCGAGTGCGAGCCCTTCCTCGGCAGCCAACTGGCACATGGCCACCGTACAAAACGCCTTGGCGGCAAAGGCAATCTCGTAGGCGCACCCAGTTTCCCGGAAAGCCGCGTGAAACTCGCGGGCCTTGGTGCGAATCAACGCCTCATCGTACACAAACAGCGGTGTACCAAACCGCCGAGCCAACTCGACTGTGTCGCACCCGCCAATCCACAAATGGCCCTCCTGGCCAATCTGCATGGTCCCCCGCAACAGTGGCCGGTCAGCTGGATGGGTCCCGGCAGCCGGGTCGGCCACAGCTGCTGGCGCCATGTCACCCAATCCCCCTGCGCCAGCCGCAGACCGGGGATGACCTTCTCTCCACTCTCCCATATCTTCCCGCCTCTCTGTGGATACGGTGAGCACACCAGTCCCCATCACCGCACCTCTATAAGCCAAAAGTATACCACGGTCTGCACGCCGCGGGACCCCGGCCAAGCGGGAACCCCCAGCATTTCCGGATATCGTAAGAAAATGCGCCAAGGCCTGCAAACCGCTTGAACCTACACGAGCCGTTGTTTACGGTAAAAGACAAGGAGAAGGTGAAGCGATGGGCTTTGTGGTAGAAGAAGTGGTCTTGCACCGGCTGGTCATGCCGCTCAAAACCCCCGTGACCACCAGCTACGGGACACTGCACGCGCGCGACCTGTTGTTGACTGAACTCGTCACCGCCGACGGACTGCGCGGCTGGGGCGAGAGCGTGGCCATGCACACCCCGTGGTACACAGAAGAGACCACGGACACCGTATCGGTCATGCTGCGCCAGCACTTAATCCCGCTGCTCTGGCAGCGCGTATGGGAGCACCCGCGCGAGTTTTCGGCGGCGGCCGCGTGGATACGCGGCAACACCATGGCCAAGTTTGCGCTGGAGGGCGCCCTCTGGGACGTCTGGTCACAAGCCCAGGGGATTCCGTTGGCGCAGGCCCTGGGCGGCAGCAAACCACGTGTGGCCGTGGGCGTCAGCCTGGGT
>JAILZF010000032.1 GCA_023512635.1 Alicyclobacillus sp.
CGCGCAAAAAAAGCCGCCATCGGACTGCGGCAGGTGTTGCCTGTGCACACAAACAGCAGATGCAAGTCAACCCCCCCTGCCTCATCGGCGCACCATGCCCGATCTCTCCGTTCTCGTCCCAGTATATCCTCGGCTGCCAAGCCCATGCAATGGCCCGCAGCCCTCTCCCGCCGCTGCGCCAACAGTTCTTTTGACCTTTATCCGTGCCCACGGCAGCCGCAACGGTCGGCTGTACGTCCGCCGTAGCTTGTTTTCAGCCTGCAGCCTTCACACTCGCCCTCATTGCGCTGGCGCACGCGCCGGTTGGCCGCCCGGTTCTTGCCGTTCCGCCCCTGCCGGCAACGCAAACGAGGCCAAGAGGGTGATGACCGACAGGGCAAACAACACCCAGAACACGGTGTGCATCCCAAACGCCAAGGCCTGCTGTAGCTCCGGGCGGGCAGCCACCGCCTGCGCCGATTCACTGTGCAACAGGGCATGGACCTGCGCTGGATTGGCAGCCGGGTCCAGTGCCCGGTACCTGGCGAGCGTGGCTGCGTTAAACACGGTGCCGAACAGCGCCGCACCCACCGATTGGCCGAGCGACCGCATAAACGAGTTGGACGCCGTAGCCACACCGCGCATATGCCAGCCCACCGCAGACTGTATCACCACCGTCGTCGGTGTTGTCACATACCCCATGCCAAACCCGAATAGCAGCAGAATGGCCACCAAAAACCAATAGGGAGATCCCAGTCGCACGCCCAGCAGCCAAGCTATGGCGAGCAGGGCGACCAAACTGCCTAAGACAACCGACTTGCGCGCCCCCACCCGGTACAAAAACCGCCCGGACAACGTCGAGGCTATGGGCCAGGTGATTGATTCGGGCATCAACGTTAAGCCGGAACTGACGGCGCTGTGCCCAAGCAACACCTGAATCCATAACGGCAGGTACATCCCGACCCCCATGTTGACGGCAAACGCCAGAAAGCCCAGTGCGTTAGAGGCGCTGATGACGCGCATCCGGAACAGCGCCAGCGGCAACATCGGCTCGGGAGCGCGTGCCTCCACCCAGAGGAACAGCGCCCAGCAGACGACCGCCGCGGCAAACAGCGTGAAAATTTGCGGTGAACCCCATGGATACGCTTGGCCGCCGCTGAGCAACGCGTACAGCAGCGCCGTCGTCCCGGCGGTAAACGTGATGGCCCCTAGCACGTCAATCTGGCGCGACTGGCGGTGGAACTGCTCGTGCAAACAAACCAACACCAAGACCGCAGCAACCGCCCCGACGGGCAGATTGATGAAGAAAATCCAGCGCCAAGACACGTGATCGACCAACAGCCCGCCGACCAGCGGACCTAGCACAGCCGCCACCGACCAGACTGAGCTGAACACGCCCTGCATGCGTGCGCGCTCTTCGCCCGGGTAAAGGTCCCCGATAATCGTGAATGTGACAGGGGTCACCGCCCCGGCACCCAAGCCTTGCACCGCACGGAAGGCAATCAACTGACCCATGCTGTGCGACAGTCCAGACAGCATGGAGCCTAGTACAAACCACGCCACGCCCCAGATAAACACCCGCTTACGCCCGAACAAATCGGCCAACTTGCCGTACATAGGGGTGGTTACGCACGTGGTCAGGGTGTACACGGCAAACACCCAGCTCATTTCGCTCAGCCCGCCGAGTTCACTGACAATCTTAGGCATGGCGGTACTGACGACGGTCACGTCCAAAGCGGTTAAAAAGATCCCCAACAGCATGGCGACAGTGACCAGTTTGCGGTTGGTTTTATGCGAAGCCTGCTGCATGCCGGCCACGACTCCTTATCCTGTGTGCACCTTAAGACAGCCAAAAGTGCAACCCGTAACCCAACAGAATCAGCGCCCCGGCCAATTCGCCATACATGCCGACCCAGCGGTTGGCGCGCTTCCCCAGTGCCAAGCCCAGCAGGCTCATCCCGCCGCCGAACACGCCAAAAGCAGCGGCCGACGTGAGCCCGTACGCGGTACTGTGCAAGCCGAGGCTAAAACCAACAGACAAGGCGTCCACCGACACCCCAGCTGAAAACAGCGCCACCGCCAGCCCTCCCGGCCCGACCGAGACGTGGCTTTCTGTGCCGAAAATCGACGAATACAGCATGAATAAGCCCAACCCGCACAACAACAGCGCTCCCATGGTATGCGCCAGTGTCCCGAGCAGGCCTTGCAGCAACAACCCCGTATACAATCCGGCCAGCGTCATCGCTGTGTGACATGCACCGATGGACGCAGACAACTGCAGCGCCCGGCGGCGGTTGATGCCGTGCAATCCGACACCCACCGCCAAGGAGAACGCGTCCATGCCAATCGCCAGCGACATCATGAAAATCTCCAAAAGATCCCGTACATGGTGTGCCACGCCGCCCCTCCTCCCGGCTGCCCGCAGCCCCAATGTATGCAGCCGAGGATGAGGACATGCGCAATGAACCCCAAGACGTGGCAACCCTGACACCAGACCCTTGGTCCGCCTTCACCTTGCCCACACGCCCGCAAGCAGCTTAGAACCCTGCTTACACCTGCCACACACGGCCTGCAGACGCTTTGGCCAACCGGTTCATCACCGCCAGGCCTAGCCCCTGCGGTGCAACGCCGACCACAAGAATGTGGTCCGCACCGAGCCGGTCAAAGCGGCGCAACTGCCGGAACAGTGCACGGCTGAGCGCAACGTCATACGGTTCAGCCGCCGGTGCCACCCATACCCACCCTGCCGCCAATCCGCTGGCTGGCGCTGCCTCCGCCAGCGCAGGCGGCACCAGAGCGGCAATCCGCTGCCCGGGGTGCGCGGCTACAAACGCTGCCAACGCAGCTTGTACCTTGTGCAGGTCTCCCCACCATACCCAGACCTGCGCATCCGGGGCATAATGGCGGTACTTCATCCCTGGGGCCAGCGGTGCTGTCACTGGCCGTTCCCCGGTGACGGCAGGATCCACCGTCACCGGCACCCCGCACACCTCGGCCAGCTGTTCCGGGGTTACGCCCCCGGGCCGGTAGATAACGACGCGCCGGGCATCGACCCAGGCCACGGTCGACTCGACGCCAACACCGCACGGACCGCCGTCGACAACACCGTCTATGTGCCCTTCCAAGTCTTCTATCACATCTTCCGCGGTGGTGGGGCTAGGACGCCCTGAGCGGTTGGCACTCGGGGCGGCCACGGGGCACTCAGCCAAACGCAACAACGCTTGTGCCACCGGGTGATCTGGCACGCGCACGCCCACCCGCTCCAGTCCTGGATGCACCGAGAAAGCCAGGCGCGGGTGCGCCGGCAATAACAGCGTCAGCGGCCCAGGCCAAAATGCGTCCATGGCCCGCCGTACCGTAGGCGGCAGGTCAGCCGCTGGCGACACCGCCCAATCTAGACAATCCGGGTGAGGGAGATGGACAATCAGCGGGTTGTCTTGCGGCCGTCCCTTGGCCGTGAAGACTGCACGCACAGCAGTGTCCAGCGTCGCGTTGGCACCTAATCCATACACGGTTTCCGTCGGAAACGCGACCAGACCACCCTCTCGCAAACACGCCGCAGCCGCGCGCAAGTCCTCTTGGGCTGTGAGGGGGGCCTGGGCAGCCACCCGCCAAACTTGCATCCTACCGCCTCCCCATGCCACACTTTACCACGCCCGTTGCAGTGCACGCCACAGTTCTTCGCCGTAGTCCAGCACCGCTAGCCGTACCTGCACCGGCTGCGGACGTCCGTCGGGACCCGGGACTGACACGGTCGTCAGCGGCGGCAGGTCAGGAAAACCGCCGGTGTTCGGCACCGCCGAACCGTCTGCTAAGTCGATGAAACAAAGCGGCGGAAACAACACGCACCACCAGTTTTGGCCGCGGCCCGCCCCAAGAGTCACGCGCAGCGCCTCATACGTGCCCGCGGGGTACACCTGGTTGCCGTACACCTTGGTCGGAAACGGCACCGGACCCACGTCCGTGCGCACCCCATAGGACACCCCCGCTTGTGCCACCACGGCCGCGGCGGCAGCCTGGATCTGCGGCAGCGCTCGCTGTACGCGTGCCCGGGCGTCCGCCGCGCTCTGCGCCCCCGCCACCACGCCCGCCACCGTGCGCACCACCGCATCGCGCACCCGCAGTTTCAACGCCTGGTCAGCCGGGCTGTCGCTGTTAGCCACCACGCGCAGGCGCAACGCCTCTGCTGGAATCGGCGCTGCGTGCGGCGCTGACACGTCATACAGGGGCACCGCCACGGGTGCCGGCTTGTCCCCGCCATGCCCAAGCCAGGCCGCCACCACCACCGCTGCCCCAAGCATGAGTACGCCGCGCCAGCCCATCCGCCCCTTGCACTGCCCGTTCGACTTGGCCACCGGTTGCCCCTCCCTGCGTCCGATCCCGCTGTTTCTGCTGGACCTCTCGCATGTCTAGCAACCATTGTGGCCGGATGTTACTAGAGTTAAACCTGGCCTTTAAACCTGTCGCTCCCCCCAGACCACGCGCGGAATTCCGCGCAAGTCAGGCCATACCGTCCAACGCCACCCCGCCCATGCGGGCTCTGCTTGAAACAGCGCCAACACCAGGTCCGCCTGCCCAGCGCCCACTTCCAAGCCCAGCGCCGCTGGTCCGTTCGGCTCCATCGCTGGCGCTGCCCGCTGCGCCAGCACCCGGTACACCGCCAACCCGTCCTGTCCGCCATCCAACGCCAGATGTGGTTCCCAATCGCGCACCTCGGATGCCAGATGAGCAATCTCTCCACTCGCAATATACGGGGGATTGGACAACAGCAAAGCGGGGCGCGGCCGTTCCCCTGCCGCCGCCAGCGACAGCCAAACCACCCCGTCCATCTCCTCCCAGTGCACGCACACCTGACAGTCGGCAGCGTTCGCACGTGCCACCGCCAACGCGGCAGCAGAGCAATCGACGCCCCACACCTCTGTTGTTGGTACCGCCAGCGCGACCGACAAGGCAATCACCCCACTGCCCGTTCCCCAGTCGAGGACACACGCCTGAGGCATCTTCGCCAGCCAAGCGAGCGCCCGTTCGACCAAGACCTCCGTCTCCGGACGCGGGATTAAACAACCCGGCCGCACCTGCCAGGTTCGGCCGTAAAACGCAGCGCGTCCCGTGATATACTGCAGCGGTTGGCCTGCCGCCCGCTGGCGTACGGCCGCCTGCAGTCGCTGCCACACGCGGTCTGGCACAGTCTCTTGCCCATGCGTCCACAGCTGCAACCGGCTGTACCCCGCGGCCCAGGTGAGCAGCTCCTCTGCCTCCTTCTGGCATACGGCCAGGCGCTCCCCGCCGGCCAGTTGCGCCATCAGGCTGCCTTGCGCCGTCTGCGCCAGCTCAGCTGCCGCCCAACGCAAGGCCGCCGCGTACGTCGGCAGCTTACGCATGGGCTGCTTGCAAGCGCTGAGCCCGCTCCGCCACCGCCAGGGCCTGGATAATCTCATCCAAGTCGCCGTCCAATACCGCTTCCAGGCGGTGCGTGGTCAGGCCAATCCGGTGGTCGGTCACGCGGCTCTGCGGAAAGTTATAGGTGCGGATGCGCTCGCTCCGGTCCCCTGTCCCCACCTGGCTGCGGCGGTTAGCGGCCACCTCAGCCTGTTGCTCCTGTTGATATTTCTCGTACAACCGCGCTCGCAAGACGCGCAGAGCTTTTTCTTTGTTTTTTAGTTGTGACTTCTCATCCTGGCATGACACGACAATGCCTGTGGGCAGGTGGGTAATGCGGACTGCTGACTGTGTCGTGTTGACGCTCTGCCCGCCCGGACCGGTCGAGCAGAAGGTATCAATCCGCAGGTCTTTCTCCTGAATCTCTACCTGAATCTCCTCCACTTCAGGCAAGACAGCCACCGTTGCCGTCGAGGTGTGAATGCGCCCCCCCGATTCGGTCACCGGAACCCGCTGAACCCGGTGTGTACCGCTCTCAAACTTGAGCTTGCTGTACGCCCCCTTGCCCATGATGGACAAGGTTGCCTGGCGAAATCCGTCGATGTCTGTGTAGTTGGCGTCAATCAACTCCACCTTCCACCCGTTGCGCTCCGCATACCGGGTATACATCCGCAGCAAGTCGGCAGCGAACAGCGCTGCTTCCTCTCCTCCCGCTGCGGCGCGGACTTCGAGGAAGACGTTCTTGTCGTCATTCGGGTCTTTGGGCAGCAACAGCACCTGCAACGCTTGTTCCAAACGCTCCAGCTCGGCGGTCTTTTCTTCAATTTCACTGCGCACCCATTCGCGCAGCTCGTCATCCAGCTTTTCTTTGAGCAGTTCCCGCGCCTCTGCCAACGCTTGGCGCGTTGTTTGATACGTTCGGTAGACGGCTACCGTTTCGCTCAGCTCAGCCTGCTCTTTGGCAATCTCCCGTAACCTGTCCGGATGGGAGACCACCTCTGGGCTGCACAACAGTTGTTCTAACTCTGTATGGCGGCGTTCCAACGCCGCAAGTTTATCAAGGAAATGGTCTAACATGGTGATTCTGCACCTCACCCATGGTCCGCCTGCGTGACAGGCGTTGCGCACGTCCCGGGCTACCGCCCGGACGTGTAAATCGCCAATCTCCAGTATACATGAAGAGGCACGTCCTCGCTGCTGATGAACAGAACACCAGCGCCGCCCAGGGAGGCGGCGCTTGGTGTGGTTGGTGTTTGGATGGGAAAACCAGCTGCGGTGACTAACGTGTCGGTTTACGACCAAGGAACGGGTTGCAGCTGCCGCATCAGGGCGGCAATCCGCGGTTGGTAGGCGCTGAGGGGTTGGCCGCTGCGCAGCCCGTCGGCAATCCGGTTGATTTCTGTGACTTGCTGCGGATTGGCCGTGATGTAGACATAGCGGAATTCGGGCGCCTGGGTCAACACGCGCCGGCGAATTTCCCGCTGAATCTGCGCGAAGTTGACCGGTTGATCCGCGCCCGTACGCGGGACTTTCGCCAGACCCACCCCAATCAACACCACCCGGCCAGACGCCACCGCCGCGGCGTGGCTGACGTGCGGGATGTTCAGCGCCAGCTGCGCGACGCGGTCCGCCTCGCCATTCCCGGAATAACGCCCGTCCGTTAACTGAGTCCCTGCGGCATGCCCAGGAGGAACGCTCACAGGGTTTGGTTGCGGGTTGTTCACCCCATTGTAACCTGACAGTCGGGCGCGGTCCGCATCCCCGTCGACATCGACATGACGCGCATCGAGTTGCTGTTCGACACTGCCCGCTGCTTGGTTCATCGTCAGTCCTGGGTGCTCACGGCACCCCGTCACCGCCAACAGGCTGAGGGCTGCTGCGCACAATCGCCATCGTCGGGTTCGCATCCGCCCACCTCCCACGTTTAGCTTGTACCTGCGCAAGTGGGAGCATGTGTTCAGGAACAGAACTGCCGGAAGGAGCCTCCCCTCGTCGTTTAGAACGCAAAAAAGGCACATGCAATCCGCTGGGCGGACCACACATGCCTTGATGCTGTCCCTGGCCAGGCACAAGCATGCGCCCGTCCTGACCTTGGGATTATTCCTGCGCTGATTTGAGACCGTATTTCTTGTTGAACTTCTCGACGCGGCCGCCCGTATCCACCAGTTTCTGCTTGCCCGTGAAAAACGGGTGGCACTTCGAGCAGATTTCAACACGCAAGTTCTTTTTTGTAGAACCCGTTTCAAACGTCTCGCCGCAGGCGCAGGTGACCGTTGTCACATGGTACTCCGGATGAATGCCGGTCTTCATGAAGGTTCACCTCGCTTTGCCGTGCACTAGGCACCCATCTGCAACACTGCCCGCTATTCTAACACGCCGTAGCCGGTTTGTCACGTCCGCAACTCATGCGTAATACGCATACTGCAAAACTTCGGGCCGCACATTGAACAGAAGGGAGCTGCCTTGGCCGCTTCGGCGGGCAGTGTTTCATCGTGAAAGGCTTGAGCGCGCAGCGGATCGAGCGACAGGTTGAACTGATCCTGCCAACGAAATTCAAAACGGGCGGTGGACAGGGCGTCATCCCAAGCCCGAGCCTGCGGGTGACCCTTGGCCAAGTCTGCCGCATGAGCGGCAATTTTATAAGCAATCACCCCTTCTTTTACGTCCTCTTTATTCGGCAGGCCAAGGTGCTCTTTGGGCGTGACGTAACAGAGCATGGCCGTCCCCAGCCACCCAATCATCGCCGCGCCGATGGCCGAAGTGATGTGGTCATACCCCGGGGCCACATCGGTGGTCAACGGACCTAAGGTATAAAACGGAGCCCCTTGACAAACGGCCTGTTGCCGCTCGACATTTTCTTGGATCAGGTGCATGGGTACATGGCCTGGCCCTTCAATCATCACCTGAACGTCGTGCGCCCAGGCGACACGTGTAAGCTCGCCTAATGTCTCCAACTCTGCAAACTGTGCTGCGTCATTGGCATCCGCTATGGACCCTGGGCGCAACCCGTCACCCAACGAAAACGCGACGTCGTACGCGCGCAGGATGTCGCAGATCTCCTCAAAGTGCGTGTAAAGGAAGTTTTCTTGCCGGTGCGCCAAGCACCACGCCGCCAGGATGGACCCGCCACGCGAGACGATCCCCGTTACGCGCCGCGCGGTGAGAGGGATGTACGCCAGGCGCACGCCGGCGTGGATGGTGAAGTAATCCACCCCTTGCTCTGCCTGTTCAATCAAGGTGTCCCTGAATACCTCCCAAGACAGGTCAGGGATGCTGCCCCCTACCTTCTCCAAAGCTTGATAAATGGGCACGGTTCCTACGGGCACGGGCGAGTTGCGCAAGATCCAGCTGCGCGTGGCATGAATATGCCGCCCGGTGGACAAGTCCATGACCGTGTCCGCTCCCCAGAGCGTCGCCCAGCGCATCTTCTCTACTTCTGCCGCAATCTCTGAGGACACTGCTGAGTTGCCGATGTTGGCGTTGATTTTGACGTGAAAGCGCCGGCCAATCACCATCGGCTCGCACTCTGGGTGGTTGATGTTGGCTGGCAGAATCGCTCGCCCCGCTGCGAGTTCTTGCCGCACCAGCTCTGGGCTGACCCCTTCCCGCAGGGCCGCAAACTCCATCTCCGGGGTGATGATGCCCCGCCTCGCATAAGCCAGTTGGGTCACCGCTCGTCCCGGTTGGGCGCGTAACGGCCGGCGCTGCAACCCAAATGGCAGCAGGTCCCTGGCCAGGGCCAGGTCTTTGACCCCGTCGTCCTCTGGCCGCCAAGGCCGCCCTTCGTACTCCTCCACGTCACCACGTTCGAGAATCCACGGCCGGCGCAGCGGGGGTAACCCGTCCTGTAAGTTGACGATCACGGTTTCATCGGTGTACGGACCGCTGGTGTCGTAAACACGCAGCGGCGGGTTAGACCGCACCCCATGCGGGCCGGTCGTGGGCGAGAGTTGGATTTCCCGGAATGGCACGCGGATGTCTGGGCGACTGCCTGTGACGTACACTTTCCGGCTATTCGGGAAATACGGACCATAGCCCGCCTCCGTGCTCTGCCGGCAGGCACTGGCGTTCCCAAGCGGGGACGTGAGGGTGGACGACGCGACAGGGGTGTCATGGCTCTGGGTCATGAGATGGCCTCCCTTGCGGGGAACCTGGAGAAGCGGAGAGAGGGCACCGGCCAGCGGCGAGTGACACGTGAGCAACGCCCCCTCGCCGACATGGCTACAGCCGTGAAAAAAGCCGCCGGCATGCCGGCGGCCCTTGGTGGTGTCCTGTGGTCAGTCCCTACGCTGGCATTACCCAGATCAGGTTAGACGGTCGGCGGCAGGTTCAGCCGCCCTCTCAGCCCGGTTCAACCAAGCTCCCGTTTTGTTGAGTTTTTTGGTTCACTTTGACTGTATCACCAAGGCCTTGTCCTTGGCAAGCAGCCATCACAGCATCCGAGCCCTGTCGGACCCTGACGTTTACTTCGTGACAGGCAGCTCGTCTCCCGGCCAACGGCGCGGCAGACGTGCTCGAGCAGGGCGGCGGTTCACCAAAAAGATACTGATGGCCACCAGACCAAGTCCCGCCAACAGGGTCCACGTAAGCTTTTCGTGCAGCCAGACCACGCCGACGGCCACGGCCAACAGCGGCACCAAAAACGTCCAGGCGGCGACGCGGCTGGCTTCTCCTTGCTGAACCAGGTGGTAGTAGAGTAGCCAAGAGACCGCCACCCCCATCACCCCTCCGTACAACAGCCCCAGCCAATACGCGAAGGTGCTGTGCAAGGCGTGGACGTTCTCGACGGTCAATCCGGCCACCGTCAGCAGTGCTCCGCCCACCGTGCACGGCAAAGCCACCAACCACAACACATCGACTTGCCCGTACACCCGCTTGGCATAGACGGTGCCCGCCGCCCAACTGACGGCCGTACCCAGAGCCATGATGTCCCCTGGCAGCGAGAAGGGCTGACTACTGCGGCCTAAGCCTAAGACCGCCACCCCGGCAAATCCCACACACAAGCCGCAGAATTTGCGGAAATGCATGCCTTCCCCTAACCACCACCATGCCATCAAACCAACCAGCACCGGTTGCAGGTAGACGATAGACGTAAACTCACCCTCTGGCAGAAAACGCAACCCGAGGGTTTGCAAGGCGTAAAAGCCGATGACGTTGAACAGGGTGGTCCAGGCGTAGCTCGGCCAACAGGCTCGCCAGTGGCTGGGCCGGCGGGCAAGAAGCAACGGCAAGGCCAGCAACAAGCCGCCTAACAAGGTGCGCATGCCGGCAAACAGCAAGGGCGGGGTGCTGGTCAAAGCGGCTTTGTATACCGGCCACGACAGACCCCAGGCCAACACCAAACAACCGATTTGTACCCCTGTCGAACCGCGGAAGGAGCCGCGATGTTCATGGGTTGCCATGGAATGTCCCCTCCTTCGTCCCTCGGTTCTCCCTTCGTAGGGGGCAGACTGCGTACCTGCCCAGGACTCGCTCCACCACTCCACTGCAGTGGCCGAGGGTTCAACACGCTAGCCCGTTTCATGTTGGCGGTACGTGGGTGTACGAGCCAATCTCCAGCCCTGGGCACTCCGCGCGCAAGACCTCCAGCACCTGCAACATCCCCAGCAGCTCACCGCGCTGCGGCGGCAGGATAGACAGGTAGTATTCCGGATCTATGTTCAGATTGCGCATCTGCACCAGGCGCACCCCTGTGTCCCGCAAGAAGTCTACCATGGCTTCCACTTCCTCTTCGCGGTCCGTAACACCCGGGAAGACCAAGTAGTTCACCGAGGTGTACACCCCGTGGGCGCTGGCATAGCGCAGGGTGGCGGCCACGTCACTCAGGGAATATCCGCGCGGCCGGTAGTACGCGTTGTAGTGTTCTGGGATGGCACTGATGATGCTCACCCGCATCAAGTCCAACCCTGCGTCCACCACCGCCTGCAACGCCCGCGTCAGGCCGCCGTTGGTGTTGATGTTGATATATCCTGCAGACGTCTCCGCCCGTACGCGGCGGATGGCCTGGACGATGTCAGGCCAACGCGTGGCTGGCTCCCCCTCACATCCTTGACCAAAGCTGACAATCCCCTGCGGGTTGGCGCGGATGTGTGTCAACATCACATCCACCATTTCATCGACCGAAGGGCGAAAGTTGAGCCTTACCTGCGGAGATGGAAACGGCGCGTCTTCCGGTTGCTCAGAGATACAACCGATGCACCCCGCATTGCACGTCGACGACACAGGTAAGGCCGCCTCATAGCGGCCTAGAAACGTGTTTTTCGCCGTCATGCATCCGTATCCCAGAGCGCAGTGAGCCAGGTGTGCATACAGCCGGTTGTCCGGGTGGGTTTGGCGCAAGCGGGACACGGCCGCCTCCACGTCCTGCTCCCGTACCGTAGCCGGGTTCCATGGGCCCGGGTCGTCGGTGGCATGAGCTGCGACGACAAACCTGCCATCCAGCCACGCCGCCGCCGTGTAGCCAAACAACGGCAAGGCTGCAGCATCTGGGCGTTTCGCGTACCCTGGCAACAACAGCCGCGTAAAGCCTTGCGGCAGCAGCGCTCCTACCGCGTAACAGTTGTCTGGCAGCTTGACCCACTCCCCGCTCACCGGGTCTACGCCGATGGCGCGCGTTCCGGGCAGCCAAACGAGTGCAGCACCTTCCGGGAGCGGTATCCATTCTTCGGGCAACACGTCGGTCAGATAAGCGCCTGAACGGGCGGCTGGACACAAATCAGGGTGATCGAGGACTTGGCCTTGCGCGTCAGCGTAGAGAAGTCGCGGTGTCTGCAATGCTCACGCCTTCTTTTCTTTTTGCAGTTCCAAGCTGTTGAGGAATTCTTCGTTGGTTTTATAGTGTTTAAACTTGCGGATGAACAACTCGGTGAAGTCAGGATTGTCGCCCATGGACTTGCGAATGGCCCAGACCTTCTCCAACATCGGCTTCGGCTGCAGCAGCTCTTCACGGCGTGTTCCAGAGCGCCGAATATCGAGCGCGGGAAAGACGCGCTTTTCTGCGAGCCGCCGGTCGAGGTGCAGTTCCATGTTCCCTGTACCTTTAAATTCCTCGTAAATCACATCGTCCATGCGAGAGCCTGTGTCAATCAAGGCGGTCGCTAAGATGGTCAGGCTGCCGCCTTCCTCAACGTTGCGTGCTGCACCAAAAAACCGCTTGGGCCGGTGAAACGCAGCGGGGTCAATGCCGCCGGACAGGGTCCGCCCGCTGGGGGGAACCACCAGGTTGTAGGCGCGTGCCAGGCGAGTGATGCTGTCGAGCAAGATGACCACGTTGCGCTTATGCTCAACCAAGCGCAACGCCCGCTCCAACACCAGCTCGGCGACCTTGATGTGGTTTTCCGGCACCTCGTCAAACGTCGAGGCCACAACCTCGCCGCGCACCGAGCGCTGCATGTCGGTGACTTCTTCCGGACGCTCGTCAATCAACAACACCAGCAGTGTTGTCTCCGGGTAGTTGGTGGCAATGCTGTGGGCAATTTCCTTCAACAACAGGGTTTTACCCGCCTTCGGGGGAGCCACAATCAGCCCTCGCTGGCCAAACCCGATGGGTGCAAACAAGTCAATCAAGCGGGTGGCAATCTTGTCTGGCGTCGTCTCCAGGACCATGCGTTGCTGAGGAAACAAGGGAGTGAGTGCTGGGAAGTGCAGGCGTTCGGCGGCGAATTCGGGGCTGACACCGTTCACTGCTTCCACGTGCAGGAGTCCGAAGTACCGTTCATTGTCTTTGGGCGGCCGCACCTTGCCGGATACCAGGTCGCCGGTACGCAAGTCAAATCTTCGTATCTGGGAGGCCGCTACATAGATGTCTTCCGAACTGGGTAAGTAGCCGACTGGGCGGAGGAAGCCGTAGCCGTCTTGCATGATTTCGAGCACGCCCTCGGCGAACATCAGACCGTCGCGTTCGGCTTGGGCTTTTAAGATGGCAAAGATAAGTTCGCGCTTTTTTAGGTTGCCGTACGATGGGATTTGGAACTCTTTGGCATATTTGTAGAGTTCCGTGAGCTTTTTCGACTCTAACTCACGAATGTCCAATAGGCGTCCCCCGCATTCTCCAGTCAAACGGCTTGCGGACTGCAGGCCGCTTGCATTATACCATGTTTACCGCAGCAATCCCATCCTATGCCGGTGCTGCCTGACATTGCGCAGGTTGCCCGGCGCCGGCCCGTCTCGCGGCGGATTCCTTGTTGTCCCAACCCACCTCTCTTGACCATGCAGAACCCGTCCGCTCTCCATCGCCGCTCCTTACTCCCCGTCCGGCAGCTGTTTGCGCGTCAAGTCGTGGATGGCTTCAATAAACCGCATGGTTCCCGTTTTCGCGCGCATCACCAGCGAGTGCGTCTTTGCCCTGGCCTTGCCGATAAAGCGCACGCCGCGTAACAGTTCTCCGTCGGTCACCCCGGTGGCGGCAAAGATCACGTCGTCACCGCGCACCAGGTCATCCATGGTTAACACCCGGTTCAAGTCGGTGATGCCCATGCTCCAGCAGCGCTTTCGCTGCTCCTCGTTTTCCGGTAGCAGCCGGCCTTGCAGTTCGCCGCCCAAGCACTTGAGTGCCGCCGCCGCCAGCACCCCTTCCGGGGCCCCGCCTTGGCCAAACAGGATGTCCACGCCCGTCTCGGCAAACGCTGTGTTTAAAGCCCCAGCCACATCGCCGTCCGAGATCAGCTTGATGCGCGCCCCCGCCGCCCGCACCTGTTCAATGATGTGCTGATGGCGAGGTCTGTCTAAAATGACAGCCACCACGTCAGAGATATCCTTGTCGGTCGCTTCCGCCACTGCCCGCAGATTCTCCGCGATGGTGGCATCAAGGTGCACGCGGCCGCGCGCCTTCGGCCCTACGGCTATCTTGTCCATATACATGTCAGGTGCGTGCAACAAGGAACCCTTTGGCGCCACAGCCACCACCGACATGGCATTCCACAACCCTTTGGCCAGGATGTTGGTCCCTTCCAGCGGATCGACCGCAACGTCCACCTCAGGCGGCACGCCCGTCCCCAGCTTCTCTCCGATGTACAACATCGGCGCCTCATCCATCTCGCCCTCGCCAATCACCACCGTTCCGTCCATCTGCACCGTGTCAAACATCGCCCGCATCGCGCTGGTGGCAGCCCCGTCTGCTTCATACTTGCGGCCGCGCCCCATCCAACGTGCACAGCTGAGCGCCGCCATCTCGGTCACACGCACAATCTCCAGAGCAAGTTCCCGATCCACCCGGCTCCCCCTCTTTTCCCTTTGGTTCTTGTGACAACACCCGCGCCTCCTGGCAGCAGCGTACCCCTGTCCGCGCGGCTGGCGGCCAGCCGCGCCCAGCTGTTCCTGAAATAATATAATAAAGGGGACACGCGGCCAATCCAGTGGAAAGCAGGCGATGTTGCGCATGGAACACCTTCTCAATCCTCGCGTCAAAAATATTGAGATCTCGGGCATCCGCCAGTTCAACCTGCTCGCCCAACAAGTCCCAGACGTGCTTGCCTTGACCATTGGCGAACCAGACGTGCCGACCCCGGAGCACGTGCGTACAGCAGGAATATCCGCCATTGCCGAAGGCCGCACGCGTTACACCCACAACGCCGGCCTGCTCGAACTGCGCCGCGCGGCCTCTGCCTATGTGCAGCAGCGTCTGGGGGTGAGCTATGACCCGGCCAGCGAAGTGATTGCCACCATCGGCGCCACGCAAGCGCTCGACATCGCCTTTCGCAC
>JAILZF010000033.1 GCA_023512635.1 Alicyclobacillus sp.
GTACCAATGTTGATTCCGTTCACATAGATGGTGTAACCATCGCTCGGATTGTTACTGTTGGACACAACCTGAATCGTCGCGCTGGATTCAACTGTGTTGCCATTCAGCTTGTACCAGTGACCGCTTTAGTTGCTGGCTGGTACAGCCGGGTTGGGCGTGTCGACGTAGATACCATACATCTTACCGCGCGCCGTAGTGCTCAGAGTATAAGTTTGGTTGAGTGTGCCGTTCACCGTCGGCTGCAGCGGTATCTGACCGTTGAAAGCATCAAAGGACACCACAGGCAGGTTCACCGGCAAACCATCTCCGCGGAGGGTGGTGCTCGGCGCACCCGCGCCTACTGAGAGGCCCGTCAGCGTAGAGTTGTTGTGATAGATTTCGCTGTTGTCAACCGCCAAACCAATCGAGGTTGCGGTTGTCCCCGACTGCCACTGGACATATTCGTTCCAAACATACCCTGTGCTGCTAACAATCCCGCCTGTCACAGGATACACATAATAGTGGTCGAGATACAGCTTATCGTCGCTAACCGTAAAGCTAAAGTTACCCGACGCGTCCGTGGTGACAATCTCGCCGTAATTCGAAGCGTTGGTTAATCCGGCCAAAGTCGCTGCTGTTACACTCGGGAATCCTTCAGCTGTTGTGCCATTGACATATTTGCCATGGGCAGAATTGGTGTCCGCACCATTGCTAACCGTCGTAGCGACCACAAGCAATTGAGCATTTGCCACAGGATTGCCATTCTGGTCTTCAGCCGTTGCCTGGAACGTCACGTTGTTCCCCAGGTTGGCCACATACGGGCTGTTGGCGGAGCTGCTGCCGCCGGACGGTGTAACCACCACATTGGTCACACTCTTGTTGGCAACCTGCGTGACCATACCAGCCTGGTTCCATTTAATCGTTCGCGTGATATCGTTATAGTTCGGTGCACTGACGCGGACGGTTGCCGATGTAGCAGAAGACGCCGCGACATAGACAACCGCTTGACCATTGCTGTCGGTGTACACCGTTTGTTGGCCCGTGCCAATCGAGCCGCCCGCGGAGGTCGAGAAGTACGCCGAGCCGGGCGTGACAAAGCTAAAGGTGACTGGCACGCCAGACTGAGCCGTCGGACCATTCGGAGGAATGGTGACCGTTACAGGCACCACGCCAGCCGTAGCGTCTGCACCGCTGGACAACGGGGCATTGTAATTGTTGGACGGCGAAACACCCAAGGTGTTGCTCGCCACAAACTCAATATACGCCTTCGATGACTTCAGGGCGTACGTAGTCCCCGACTGGTTAAACGGCGCCTCAAACTCTACTTTGTAGTTGGCTGAGATGTTGGTGCCAACGGAAACCTGCGCAGTCGCTGTGCCACTGGAGTCAGTCGGGATGGCATACTTGAAGGTCGTCGTACCATCCGAATTGCTCGTGGTAGAAGTAGGAGCAATGATGGTGTTGTTCACGTTTACGGTTGGCGCGCCATCCGTCGAGGTCAAATCGAGCGTGGCGTTTACGCCGGTAATCGGGTTGCCATTCACATCCGTGAGCTTCACAGAGACCGTCAAAGGATCACCAAACGAGACCGCCGGCGACACCTGCGTCCCCTCGCCCACTTTCTGAGACGAGACGGTGACGGAGCTAATGGTCCCTTGACCGGTTGGGGCTGGTTGTGTTTTCGGGCTGGTCACAGACCATGTGCTGCCATCCCAGCTAAAGTTAATGCCTGCCGCTTGGAAGATTTGGTCCACATAGTAGATGGGCATGTAGGTGGTCGGAACGGCATTTGGACCGCCTGCCGGGTCTTTCGCCACATGCGTATTGACCTTCTTCACCAATTGACCATTCACAATGATGGAAGCATTGCCCGTTCCAACATCAATGCTAGAAAAATCAGCCTTGGTGTTGGTGCTCAAGACCCAAGTATTTCCGGTCCACACCTGCTTGAAGCCGGCCGCCTCGAGGGCCTTGCCAACGTAGTAAATCGGGATATAGGTGGTATTGTTGCTGCCATCGCTAAACGCGAACGCATACGGATTAGACAGGGTTTGACCGTTTACGACGATGGACGTCTTATACGGCGTGTAGGTTGACGCGGCAGCAAACGCCATAGGGGCTAATGCGCCCAGCGCGAGGGATGCTGCGGCGATACCTGTCACGGTTTTCTTCAAGTCTCTTTCTCCTCCTTGACACTGCAAGTGGTTAATTGAATGCACGGATGGTGACGAGTCACCAACTTCTTGATCTCGTCGACGTCCCCACGGCAATCCATTGGACGACACGCCTATCATCCGTTACGCAGCAGGTTCAGCACTGTTCCGTTCCTCTCAGTGCCCTGCATAGATAACTTTGAAAGGCAGTGACCGCCTGGCTTCCGCAGGGCCACATCCCTCCCTTCAGTGCATCTCCCTGACATCCCCCGCCGCATACCGCCAACCTTTGTATTTTTGAGGTGTTCATTCGACAATACAAGTGCATTTCCTGCACTGTACGATTGGCAGTTTCAGGGGATGGTGCAAAGGCCAAGGAGCGCGGTCCAAGTCAGCACCTGGTGCTTAGAAACTGACACGGCAGGCAAGTTTACCTTGCCTATTATACTGACTTAAACCAGTAAGGTAAAGAGCTGAGAAAGTTTCTACCCAACGCCTTTCGTGTACCGACGAACCCTATTTTGGAGCAGAGTTTCTGTTCATTCAACGGTCGGATTCCGGTAATGCGTCAGGCAGCTTTCCACCCTTACCAAGTCAGCCCATGCTGGGTTTTATCTACCCAGTTGTGCCATCCTGGTCTTCGCCATTGGTCAGTTACGCGCCCCTCTCAGTTTGATTGGATTAGACATCTTTTTAGACGTTTAATCTAGAGTGTTGTTACACTCCCCTTCCTGCTTTTTTCGACAACCTTTTGCGTCGTTCTCCCCGCGGGAAGGGAACCCACTCTCACTGGGAGTGAATATTGATGTTGCATCTTCACGTCTTGGCGCCCGCCGCGCCTGCGGACGCTGAGTTGGTGATCAAGAAATCGCGCTTCCTCGCCCTGCTGCGGCCGGCGCACAGTGCCGAGGAGGCAGAGCGGTGGCTGGCTGACATCCGCGCCGGCCACCGCACCGCCAACCACCACTGCTACGCCTGGCGCCTGGGGCCTCTGACCCTGCCTGCAGAGCGCTTCTCTGACGCCGGTGAACCAAGCGGCACGGCCGGCCGGCCCATCTTGGAGGTGATGCGCCGGCAGTCGGTGTGCGGCGCCCTGCTGGTGGTGGTGCGCTATTTTGGCGGCATTTTGCTGGGTGCCAACGGGCTGGTGCGCGCTTACACGGACGCAGCAGCGGCCGTCCTGGCGGCTGCCCAGCTTTGGCCCTGCCACACGGTGTGCCGCCTGCAGGTGGCTTGCGACTACTCGCTGTACGGCCGACTGTTGCACGAACTGGCACAGCTTGGGGCTGTGCCAGCGGCTGAAGCGTTTTCTGAACAGGTTCACCTCACCGCCTACGTCCCTGCCCAGCTGGCGGCAGCCTTGCAAACGCGCCTGCGGGACGCCAGCCACGGCCAGGCGGACTTGGCCCTCGGCCCGCCTGAACCTGCTTGGCTGGCGCCAGACGGCCGCCTTGTGCCCGGCCCGTGGCCGGCTGGCTAGCGCTGGCTAAGCGCCCGGTCCCGCTGCGGCTGCCGCCCATCCCTCACCATTGTTTTCTGCTCCCCCCGCTTGGCCGGAGGGGTTACCTGGCGGCTCGCCAACGGATCAACAGCTTTTGTAGAAAATAGCGGGAAAACGCACGCAACCTCGTCCAGCGGGCGAGGCTCAGCGGCAGGTCCACCCTGTGCCCCGAGTGCAACGTCATCTGCAGATACGTCTTCCCTGCCTTGTCTTTCATCAGCCGGGTGTCCGCCACACTGCCCTCGCGGACATAGCCCGTGATGGCCAGCTTGCGGCCAAAGCTGGCGGGACGGCGGGCTGGCACTGGAACGTACACGTCATCCCGGCCTGGCAGCGGCACGGGCGGGTTTTGGCTGCGCCGCAGCACCTGTTGGTAGAGCTTGCGCAAGGCTTTGACATCCAGTGCATAGTAGGCGAGCACGCGCTTCAGGATGCTGTTTGCAGATTGCGGGACGTACAGGCGGGTGCCATTGGCAAACAGCAGCAGGGTTCCGGGGACCTCTTGGGAAAGGGCCACCGGCAACCAGACGTCAATCCGGTGAATCCACTCGTCCCCGCGGGGCAGCTCTTCCCCTTGCGGCAGAGTGTCCTCTCCCGTTGGGCAGGCAGCGGGTTCTGGGGCAGGTGCCTGTCCCTGCGCTGCCTCCCTCGCAGGCGCGGGTGAGGTTCTGGATGGCTCTGTTTCTGGCTTCTTAGGGTTTGCCAACACGGCAGATAAGGGGTGGCCGTCGGTGTGGGGCAGCTGGTCTTCAGCGCCCTGTGGGCAGTGGATGGGCACTCCGTATGCTCCCTTCTCTGGGAGATGATTAATATTGTTCCTAGATATAACTTTACACAGGTGGAGAAGGGTTTGGCCATAAACTTTTGTAAAAATTATAAGTTTTTTGGCGGTTTGTGCGCAAAGTCTGTCCTTTATGAAGGGCATGGGCGCGTTGTACGCTGAACTTGCGCGCCATTTGACGGAGGCCGGCCTCCACACGAGGGGGAGATTCCGGTGCAACCACCCCACAAGTCAGGCGAGGTGGGACAGCCTGCGGCAGGACAAGCAATGACGGCGGATGCGGAGTTGTCTGCACAGTTAAAGGCTGCGCAGGCGGGGGATGTTCAGGCCGTGGAAGGGTTGCTGGTACGTTTTGCGCCCTTGGTAAAAGCCGTGGCGCGGAGGTACCGGAGGATTGCTCATGCGGACGCTTTGCAAGAGGGCTACGTGGCCCTGCTGGCCTGCATCCACGCCTACCGGCCCGAGCTGGGTGTGCCGTTTGCCGGCTTTGTGCGGCGGCAGGTATGGGGCCAGGTACGCAGCGCGATGCGCAAGGAGTGGCGCTGCCGAATGCGGCAGCAGTCGCCCGCGGGCACAGGCACCCACGCTGGTGCAGTGGCAGCACGGGGGTCTGCAACCCACGGGCCGGCACCCTCCGGGGTGGCGCCAGGGCGCGGACAAAGCCCCGCCTGCGACACACGGGACGATGGCTATGCCATGGCGGAGCTGCGGCTGTGGATGGACCAAGCAGGGCTCACAGAGCGCGAGCAGGCAGGGGTGAAAGCCCTGCTGGCGGGCTGGACGTGCGCCGAGCTGGCGACAGCCTGGGGAGTCGGCGAGGAAACGGCGAAGACGTGGCGCAAGCGCGGCTTGCGCAAGCTGCGGCACAGCCTGGAGGCAGAACAAGCGCCGCCAGGCGATGCCCCAAGCGGCCCAGGCAGACCTTGCGGCCCAGGCGCTGGCGTCAGGCCAACGCAAAGAGGATGTCGCCCTCTGCCACCAGCTTCCCGTCCACGCAGGCACGGCCGTGGCCCCGGCCCATGCCCGCGCGCAGGCGGTCGATGTACGTCTCCATCTCCAGCTTGTCCCCAGGACGAATCTGGCCGCGGAAACGAGCGTGATCGATCCCGGCAAACATAGGCAGCTTGCCGGCGAGCTCGGGTTGCGTCAACAGCGCGATGCCGCCTAGCTGGGCCATGGCTTCCATCACGAGCACACCCGGCATCAGCATGTAGTCGGGAAAGTGGCCTTGGAAATGCGGTTCATTGGCGCTGACCAGCTTGTAGCCGTGCGCTGATTTGCCTGGTTCCAGGGCGGTCACGCGGTCCACCAAGAGGATGGGGTAGCGGTGCGGCAGAATACGGCGGATGTCTTCAGCGTACAACGGTAAGGTCCAGTCAGCCATGCGCAATCCCTCCGGGGGTGGCACTTAGTGTCATCATAGCGAGAAGCCAGCGGTACACACTACAGACAACCCCCTTCGGCGCATGCGTGCGAGGGTTTGCATAGGTGCGGGCCGTCCTGGCGGCGGGAAACTCGTGGGGCCCGGTCCGCCGGGGCGGCTTTGGCGCCAGGGGCGGCGTCAAGGGGTACATACCTCATGGGCCGGCGCGTGTTGGTGTATCCCCGTGGGGCGCGCGGGCGCCGTCCACAGGGAGCGCGGGGCCAAGCGGCGCGTTACAACACGCGCCGGGGCGCCTCGATGAGGTCCATACCGGCTGCATAAATCCAGGTGGTGACATACGACAGGACGACGGTAAACCACAATAAGCCTAGCTCGACGCGAGGGCCGGGCCAGGCGAGCATGACGGCGCTGATGGTCAGGTAATAACAGCAGGTGGTGGCCTTGCCCCAACGGTTGGCTTTCGGCACGGCACGTTTCCCGCGCAGGTGGAAGTAGGCGGCGCCGACAATCATCCCGGCGTCACGCAGGACGAGCAGGCCTGCCACCAGCCAGGGTACGCGGCCCGATTGCAACAGGGAAAACAGCACAGCCAACATCATAGACTTGTCGGCGAGGGGATCGAGCAGCTGGCCGGTCAGGGTGGTCTGTCCGCGCTTGCGCGCGAGGTACCCGTCCAGCACGTCGGTGAGGCCCGCCAACAGCAGCACGCACCACGCGGCAACTTTGTGCTCGCTCGCCGTCCCGTAAAACGCCCACAGGTACACGGGGATGAGCGCAAACCGGAACAGCGTTAGCGCATTCGGGAGATTCACCGATAAACCCCCTTAGGATACATGGTCATTATACGGTTGGGCGGTGTGGGGGTGCAAGGTGTACGAGGTGGGGTGGAAAGACGGGGGTTTCGAGGCCGCGAAGAGCGGAGGGCTGCCGGTGGGGGCTTCGTGGGTGCGGCCGCCGGTGGAATGCGGGGCCCGCGGCGGGCCTTCTCCCAGGCCCCGCAGCCCCGCGGCGGCGGCTAAGTCGCCTACGGGGCCTTCCCCGGGGGCAGGGCGGCCTGCGCGTCACCACCCCCCGCACGCCCCCGGGAGTCCGCGCCCATCCGCTACGTGCGGATGCTGTTGGCGTCCTGCATCATCTTGTCGCTGATTTGCAGGGCCGCCGCGTTCAATTCAAACAGGCGCTGCGCTTGCAGAAGTTGTGACATTTGCACCGCGAGATCCGCATTGCTTAGCGAGAGAGCCCCTTGCAAAATCGTTCCCCCGGTGTTGGCTCCGTTCCCTGGGTTGGCTTGTTGCACGACAGCGCCCGGTCCAGGCAGGTAGGTGTTGTCCCCCGCTGGCAGCAGGTGATTGCCCGGCTGGTTCACCGTCCACAACGCCACCCGTTGGCCGGTGGGCTGACCGTTGAAGGACACGTCGCCGTCCGGGCTCACCGCAAACCCGTCTGTCTGACCCCCCGGGGCGAACACAGGCTGCCCGTTGCTATCAAGCACCGGCAGGCCGTTCACACTCGTCAGCCAGGCGCTGCCGTCCGGGCGCGGGCTCCAGGTAAAATTGCCGGCCTTGGTCAACAGCCGCTCTCCGTTGGGACCGGCCAGGGCAAAGAAGCCATCGCCTTGAATCGCCAAATCGGTAGGTTGGTGGGTGAGTTGCAGAGGCATGGCGGAAAAATCCAGGCTGGGGGCCCCTGCGCTCACGCCACTGCCGCCGCGCCAGCCAGGCGGGGTAAGACGGCCAGCCACCCCGGCCGCGGTGGCCGCAGGCAAGTCGGCAGCTGTCAAGGCGTCCGCGAACGATCCGCTGGCGGCGGCGTAGCCGGGTGTGTTGAGGTTGGCAACATTTTGCGCCAGCCGGTCTAACCACTGGCCGCTGGCTTGCAAAGCGCTCAAACTAGACCACAGCGACTGCATAGGCTCCCCTCCGAAGGTTAGGCGTTGACCTTGCCGACCTGCTCCACCGCGTCCCCAAGCAGGGTGTCTTCCGTGCGCAACACGCGCTGGTTGGCTTCATATTGCGCGAGCGCAGCCAGCATCTGCGTCATGGTGGCGCTGGCGTCGACGTTGCTCTGTTCGAGGGATCCCGGTTGCACGCTGCCGCTGCCAGGCCGCAACAGCGCCAGGGCCTGGGCCGCGGTGGTGGCGCCCGCCAGCGCAAACTCCCCCGCACCTAGCGGATTGAGCTGCGTCACATCCGCATCCACCACACCCAGGCGTCCCGCGACCGGGTTGCCGTTGGCGTCGATCACGCTGTAGGACGGGTTCCCCGCGCTGTCGACGACGGGCAATCCGTCTGGCTGAAACAGGTCTTTCCCCTGGTATGCGGGATTGATGCGGATGCGTCCGCCAGGAATCGGCAGGCCGCTTGGCCCGATGGGTAACACGGGCCGGCCGGCAGCGTCTACAAGGATATTGTTGGCGTCCAGCGCAAAGTGGCCGTCACGCGTCAGCACCCAGGCCGGCCCGCCGCTGCCAGCCCCTGGTTGGGCAGCGTAGTCGACAGCGAAGAAGCTGTGCCAGCCCATATCGTCGGCGTTGCCCACACGCAGTCCGGCGCCCAACCAGGCGTCATCCCCCGGTTGGCCCACCACGTTGCCTGCCGCATCCACCCAGCGATAGGAAGGCTGGCCGTGGTTGTCATAGAGCGGCCGGCCATCGCCGCCAGCGAGGGCTTGTCCCTGGTACGCCGGGTTGCGCGCTGCGAACACGCCTGCCAGCGGCTGACCGTCGGCGTTGAGCACCGCCAAAGGCCGCCCGGCCACCTCGAGTACGCCGTTGGGCCCGGCCACCACCTGACCCGCCACCGTCTGGACCGCCCCCGGGCTGGGATTCACAGGGGCCGGCGGGACAGGCGCCGCCAAGGCAGGAGACTGTACGCCAGGTTGCGCCGCGGTGGTCTGGACAGGCCCAGGAAAGAGGGTGGTGGCGGCGCCCATGCCGCCATTCCACACCACCGCGTAAGGTCCAGCGGGTGTAGAGTCGCGGATGGCCACGTCTAAGGTGCGCCCCGTCGTCTGCAGGGTCCCCGGGGTCCAAAGCGGTACACCCTCTTGGAACGCCACACCGGTGGTGATGCGCCCTATCTGCGATCCGGTGGGTCCACCGCTGTCATAATCCCATAGGGCCAGGCGCTGCTCTGGGAAGGCCAGTAGCTCGCTCATGACCGCCTTGAACCCAGGGGTTTCAGCGTTGGCGAGGTTGTTAGCGAGCGCCTGTTGCTGCCGCTCCATGGCAACCATCCCTGAGGCAGCCGTGGTCAACGCACGGATCATGGCAGGAGCCTCCTTCCAACTTGTTGGCCCCGCGGCGGCGGTTTTGCGGCCGCTTCGGCCTTATCCCGCGCCGCGGCCCCACTCCCGTGCCCAGGCCCGGGCTTTACCGCCCAAACAGGCGACGGGCGTTGCGATGGCGGACCGGGCTTTGCAACCGCTGCCGAAATGGGCTTTCCAGCATCTTACCTGTACCCAGGACCACACACTGCATGGGGTTTTCGGCGACGTACACCGGGACTTGCAGCTCCTCCTGCATCAGCTTGTCCAAGCCGTCGACGAGGGCACCGCCGCCGGTTAAAATCACCCCTTTGTCGTAGATGTCCGCCGCAAGCTCTGGCGGGGTGCGTTCCAACACCCCTTTGGTGGCGGCGACAATCTGATCGATTGGCTCCTGCAAGGCTTCGCGCAGCTCGCTGGCGTGGACGGTCACCGTTTTGGGCAAGCCGCTCATCATGTCGCGGCCGCGGACGTCCGTCTGGCCGCTGCGGCCGTCGGGGCTGACCGTGGCCAGTTCCTTTTTCAACTCTTCCGCCGTGCGCTCGCCTATCAGCAGGTTATGCTGTCGTTTGATATATCGGACAATCGCGTCGTCGAGCTTGTCCCCCGCGACGCGAAGAGAAGTGGAGGTCACCACATCGCCCAGTGACAACACCGCGATGTCTGTGGTCCCTCCGCCGATATCGACCACCATGTTGCCGCTCGGCTCAAAGATGTTCAAGCCGGCGCCGATGGCGGCCGCTTTCGGTTCCTCTATCAAATCAACGTGTTTGGCGCCGCACGCTTCGGCAGCTTCCCGGACGGCCTTTTGCTCGACCGAGGTAATGCCTGCGGGCACGCAGATCATCATGCGCGGGCGCACCATCACGCTCTTGCCGATGGTTTTGCGGATAAAGTGGCGCAACATGATTTCAGTGACTTCAAAATCAGCGATGACGCCGTCGCGCAATGGGCGGATGGCGACGATATTGCCGGGCGTGCGGCCGAGCATCTGCCTGGCTTCTTCACCCACGGCCACGACCTGTTTGGTGACCTGATCAATGGCGACCACTGAGGGTTCGTTGAGCACTACGCCGCGTCCCTTCACATGAATCAGAACGTTGGCGGTGCCCAAATCGACACCGATATCTCGAGCGAGCATGTGCGGCGAGTCCTCCCCAACTGAGGGTGCATTCGGAGCGTATTCCCTGGCGCGGCGGTGTCTCCCCAAGAGCCTGCGGGGCTGCGGCTGCCGCGAATCCGCTTGCAAACCGGCTGCACGCATCCGCGCATTCGTTTGTGAATAACTAGATTGTAATTCTACAGGCCGCTGGAAACTCCTTTTCGGGCGTCCAGGTTTTTCGCGCGCGCTGGTTGGCGGGCCGGTTCGACGGCTGCGTCGCGGTTGTACTTTTGCTTGGTGGCCTCGCCTCCGCGGAGATGGCGGATGGACTTGTGGTATTCGAGGATTTCCTTGACACGGTTGGCCAATTCGGGGTTGATCTCGGGCAACCGCTCGGTCAGGTCTTTGTGTACGGTGCTCTTGGATACGCCGAACTCGCGCGCGATGGTACGGACGGTGTTGCGCGTCTCTACGATGTACTCACCGATTTTCAGGGTGCGCTCCTTGATATAGTCATGCACTCCCCTCGCCTCCCCAGGTTATGCTCAGGTGGTCTGGTAAAGTATATGAGGGGGTGTACACCGTATGCCTTGCTATACGCCCGATACCGCTTGTCAAGGCTTGTTTTCACGCAATCTCTTACGCTAACGCGAGATTAAGCGCCGGGAAATAAAAAGAGCGCCGCTCCATCGAGCGGCGCCAAGCATCCCCGTGCGCATCTGCACGACGCCTGCCTGGGCGTTAGGAAGATGGTTGCTGTTGCGGCAGAACCGTAGCGGGATCGACCAGTTGGCCGTCCTTGTACACGGCGAAGAATAAGTGGTTCCCTTGCGATTTTTCAAAGTCACAGGTGCCGGACGTGCCGATGGGCTGCCCTGCGGTAACGGTATCGCCTTCCTTGACCTTGACGGCAGACAGCGATTCATAGTGTTCCTCGTATCCGCCGGGAGAGGTCACGACCACCATCTGGCCCTTAAACTGCGTCGCCGGGTTGCTGGTGTCCGCGTACACGTGGGTCACCTTGCCGTCAGCTGCAGCCAAGACGGTAAAGGCTTGGCCAGACGCCGCCTTGATGTCCAGACCCTGATGCGGATAATAGCCGTTGTCGTACGACACCAGGGTGGCAGCCTGCTGCTGTGGCGTACCCTTCTCAGGGAAAAAGCCGAGCGACACTTGCGTGTGTGCGGCAGGGTCTGCCGGCCACTGCCACTTCAAAACGGCCGTCTGGCCGGAGGCGGGCTGTCCCTCGTCCACGGCAGAGCTGGTCACCGGACTGGTAGAGCCTGTTTGCGTCTTGAGGTACATGAGTCCGATGATCAACGCGGCCGCGCCAAGGTAGATGGCCGGGTACATCCAACGCTTGCCTACGATGCGACGCGGGGAGGCAGTGTCGCTGCGCTGGCTGTGGGCCTGCGGCTGCGACTTGTCTTTCTCTTGGTTTTGCTGGGTTTGCTTTTGATCTTCCATTGTGGCGCTCACCTCATTCACGAGTGTCGCCACAATTTCAACGGTTTATACCAGGCCCTGGTGGAAGGAGCAAGGTTTGCCCGAGGTGAGATCCATGCGGCAGAGCCCGTGACGCCTGAAGGCTTGGCCCGAGTGGCCGCAACGGCCTCCCCGGCACGCTTCACGCTCGCCCATCCACCGGGATGGCCCGGGCCTCGTCTACGCTCGCTGCATCAGCGTGGTCCCCGGGTAGAAGTGGGCCAGCAAATCCCGCCAACCCATTCCACGCGCCGCCAGGACAGAGGCTTCGTGCAAACTCATCCCCAACCCCAGGCCAACCCCTTGGCAGTGCACCACCAACTGTCCTCCCTCCGCAGCCAACTGAAAGTGTGCCGAGGGCAGGCCAAGGCGCGCGGCGAACTCAGCACCGCTCCAGACGCGCCCGTCATACGTGACGGTTTGCGCATACCCCGCGCCATCCCGCGCGGAAACGGTGAAGCCGGCAGGGTTCGGCGCTGCTTCCGGCAGCTGCAGAAGGTCCGCCAGTTGACTGGGTGTCAACCGCTTATCCGGTTGCTGGGCCACAGGGGGGTCGTCCGGGCAGGCCACAGGGGTCAGATACGACACCGGCTGCCCTAGCACTGCGAGGGCGTCGCGCGTTTGGCCTGCCGAGATGGGAAAGGCAAACGCTAAGATGGGCGCGCCTTGTTGGGTGAGGATTTGGCCGTCGGTCGCAAGCACAGCCTGCTGAAAGCGGGCCGTGTACGCGGCCTGATGGGCACCAAATTGTCGCTCTTGGTCGGCAATGGTTCGCCAGGGAAGGTCCAACTGGGCGCTGTCGGTCACATCCGCTCCGCGCTGCGCGGCAAACGTCGGCCCACTGGCCTGCGGGTGGGTGAGGGCGCGGATGACGTAGGTCCGTGCCGCCACTGCTGCGGCTGCCAGGGCGTCAGGCGGGGCATCGGGGCTCACCTCCGCCGCCAACACATTGACGAGGTAATCGTTCAGCGGCAATGTCACGACATCGCCCGTTTCCATCCGGTACACACGTACGGGGGTATGGGCGTCGACGCTGTCTAGCCACGCCGCGACCGATCCCGCTGTCGGCCGATGCACCACCCACGCGGCGGCGCCCGGTATGCCAACCATGGCTGTCCATACCCCGGCGAGCAACAAGATGGCCCGCACATACGCTGGCCGTGTCAACGCGCTGACGGCAGCGCCCCCCCGCTGCATGGCCTCGTGTGCGAGGGACGCCCATTTCGTCAAACGCTGGGGAAAAGTGGAAAAGAAAAGGGGTTCTAGCCACCGGTTTCTGGCCGGTTTGAGGTTGCCATGCCACCGCAACGCATACGCCTCCTTGGGACAACCTTGCTGACATACGTATGCGTTGCGGTGGACAAACATGCCAAGGTAAGACGGCCGAGATAGCGGCTCCGCGGGGCCTTATCGCGGCCGCGGCGGCCTCCGCCGGCAGGCTGAACACCCGCCGCGGCCCTTATGCGGCCGCGAGGGAGGCCCGAGGCCCTCCCCCCGCCGCCCTCACGATTCCAAGCGGCGGATGGCGGCGCCCAGCGACTGGAACTTGCCCACCAAGTCGTCGTAACCCCTGTCAATATGGTGCACGCCCTGGACCATGGTTTGACCGTCCGCCATCAGGCCAGCAATCACCAGCGCCGCCCCGGCGCGCAAATCGGTGGCCGTCACTTGCGCACCAGACAGCGCCTCCACCCCCTCAATCACCGCCGTGCGGCCCTCGATGTGGATCTCCGCTCCCATCCGCTGCAGCTCAGCGATATGCATAAACCGGTTCTCGAACACCGTTTCCGTCATCATGCTCGTACCGGTGGCCGTGGTCAGCGCCGCCACCATCTGCGCCTGCAGGTCTGTTGGATAGGCCGGGTAGTAATGCGTCTTCACATCAATCGCGCGCAGGCGCCTCTGCTCAATCGGCCACACGCGGATGCCGCGTACATCGTCCTCCAACGTCGCCCCCGCTTCCGTCAGCTTTGCCACCAGCGACGTCAGGTGCTCCGACACCGCGTTTTCCACGTAGACCCCTTCACCCAGGACCGCCCCGGCAATCAGAAACGTACCGGCCTCAATCCGATCCGGTATCACACTGTGCACGGCCCCGTTCAACTCTGGCACGCCGTCGATCCGGATGGTATCCGTTCCCGCCCCGCGTACGCGCGCCCCCATGGCGTTCAGGTAGTTGGCTAAATCGACGTTCTCCGGCTCTTTCGCCGCGTTTTCGATGATGGTTTGGCCGTTTGCCAGACACGCGGCCATCATGATGTTCTGAGTAGCCCCGACGCTGGCAATGTCCAAATAGATGCGCGCGCCGTGTAACCCGCCAGGCGGGGCCTGCAGGTGAACACACCCGTTCTCCAGGGTCACGCGCGCCCCCATGGCTTCAAAACCTTTCATATGTAAATCGACGGGGCGCGGCCCGATGTTGCAGCCGCCCGGCAGAGCCACCACGGCCTCGCCAAAGCGCGCCAACAGAGGGCCTGCCACCACAAAGGAAGCGCGCATCCGCCGTACGAGGTCGTGCGGGGGTTCCACGCTCGACAGCTGTGTCGCGTCTACGCGCAAGGTGGTGCCCTCGCGCTGCACCCGCGCACCGATGGCCGAGATGGTTTGAATCATATGTTCTACATCCAGCAGCGACGGCACCTCTTCGATGGCACTCACCCCGCGGCTGGCCAACAGACTTGCAGCAAGGATGGGCAGGACCGCGTTTTTTGCGCCGCTCACACGTACGGTACCCTGCAGGCGGCGGCCGCCTTCGATGAGGATTTCAGCCACTGGGGTCAACTCCTGTGCGTCCTGGCCCATGGAGGCTGCGCGGGCGGACGGTAAACTGAAAAAGAGTACTCAATAAGTGGACGTGAGGATCGGCGCACCGACCCACACGTCCACCTGGGGACGCCGGGTGTCGTCGTGCCAAGCAACCTGAATGTTCACCGGGTGTCCGTTGCTCTCCACGTGCAGCGGTACGCGCGGCGTGTAGGCACTCAAGCTGGCCGAATCCGCGCTGTGGTAACGCTCCTGCACCTGGGCAGCGACGGCATGAATGGCTTGATCAGCCAAACCTTCCTCGGAACCGCCACTCATTCTAGCATCGCGCTTTCCCTGTATACAACCGTCAATTTGTGGACTGTCTGCCAC
>JAILZF010000034.1 GCA_023512635.1 Alicyclobacillus sp.
CCCCTATACGCAGGGGACAGGAAAGCAGTCACCAGGGCGGGCAGAGGGAGCAAGGAACGGCCGCGCGGCTCCAAACCACAGGGGGCGAGACGGGGGAATCCATCGGGATTGGGGAAGGGGCGCATAGGGACAAACGCAAGGACATACAGTGGGATAGGTGCAAAGCCTGGCCACAGGGCGATGCCATGCACAAGGCTGTGCCGTATACGGAGCATGGCCTGGAAATGGAGGGATCAAGCGATGCGAAAATCGTGGCGGACGGTACGCAGACAACGTTTACGGGCGCTGTTATACACAGCGGCTTTGCTGGTCATGTCGTTCTATGCGCTGCCTTACTTGCCGTCGCTGCACGCGGGTGGATGGGCCAGCGTCTTTACGGTGTTGTGGTTGGCGTATACCGGGGTGGCCCTGGCGGCCAACTTGTATTTTTTGTTGGGTGCCGACCGGGAGCGCAGCCGGATGCTTGAGGAGAATGAGATTTTACAACCGGTGCCTGCCCCCAGGGAAGAACACCGTCCGCGTCGGGCTTACTCATAGTCGGATTCCGCCACCGTCTTCTCACGGACTTCGCCTGCATCCATCGCTCCTTCTTTCAATGAAGATTCGCCCAGGCGGGTGTTGTCTGTGGTTGTCCTCTGCGGCTCAGAGGGGCGCTGGGACCACCATAAAACACCTGCGGCAGCCACCAGGCATGCCAGGATAGAGACTATCGGATCGAGCGCACCGCGAAACGGTTCCATGGGCAACCACCTTTCCTGATGCAAGGAAAACCACTTGACTTCCTATTTTCATGCTCTATCCATGATATAATAAAAAAATGAACGGATTTTCAATCGCCCGCATTGGGCATAAGTTACGGGCTTTGGAGTTGTTTGAGTGGTTGGGTGCGGCGGCAACAGCGGCCGCCCTTGTGATTTTTTGGCGGTACGCAGGGGCCTTGGACCAACTGGCGGGTGTCCCCGGCTACCATTGGCGGGTCGTGGGTTTGATTGCCGGGATATATGGCCGCTTCATTCCTTGTGCGGTGGCCGTCACAGCAGGTCTTATCGCTTTGGTCAGCTGGCGAATGCAGTCGTCACGACGGGGGCAGGTGTGGCGCCGTTACGGCTATGCCCTGCGCTTGTTCTTGCCTTACTGCGCGCTGCTGATTGTGTTTCGCATCGTCAATTTTTACGTGCCGGTTTTGCACCCAGGGCTGCGCGATGCTGCTTTGCAGCAACTTGATGCCCATTGGTTTGGCAAACAGATTGCCCAGTGGTTGGTCCCCTACGTGAATCCGTGGCTGACGCACCTGGCGACAGCCGCGTATGTGTCGTGGTTTTGGCTGTTGTTTTTTACGCTCTTGATGTTGGCCTTGACGCAGCCAGACGTTGCCGCAGAGTATGTCCTTGCTTCGCTTTTAGCGTTTTACACCGGTTACGTATGCTATGTTCTGGTGCCTGTGGTGGGGCCGGGTTATACCTTGACTGGATTGCCGCCCGTGGGTGATATCGCTCCGCGGCCGCAAGCAGACCTGACGTGGGTGGCGCGCGACTGCTTTCCCAGCCTGCACACGGCGCTCACGGTGATCATGACCTTGTACATCGGCCGCTGCCGAAAACACTGGCTGTGGCTGTACGTACCGTGGGGTGCTTTCATTGTCGGGGCCACCTTGTACCTGCGCTTTCACTACGGCTGGGATGACGTGGCCGGGGCTGCCTTGGGCGTGGTGATGTCTTACGTAGCCCCCGCGTTCCAAGCCTGGTGGCGGCCTGCGCGTGTCGCCGCACCTATCTCCTCACCCCCGGGTGTGGCAGACACGCTGGAAAACAGCGCCGTGTTTCGGCATACTTAAGCTATTGTTCTGAGATGAGGTGACCGCATGGCAGAGAAAGAAGCCCGGCCGTCAATCTGGCGCGAGCTATGGGGGTGGGTCTGGCCCATCGCCTTGGGGTGCCTCATCGCGTTTGGCATCAACCGCTGGGTGGTCAGTCCGGCCTGGGTGCCGTCAGCGTCGATGGCGCCTACCATCCCGAACCCCTGCTACATCTTGGTCAACCATGTAGCGACCGAGCTGCATCCGCCTGCGCGCGGTGAGGTGGTGTTGTTTCACTTTCCAGACGACCCAAGCAAGATTTACGTCAAGCGGGTGATTGGCCTGCCGGGAGACACCGTGATCATCCGCAACGGTCAGGTGTACGTGAACGGTCAGCCGCTCAAGGAACCCTACTTAACTCAACCCACGCCAGGAACGTGGGGGCCGTATCAAGTACCCCAAGGTGAGTATTTCATGCTGGGGGACAACCGCTCCATCTCCGACGACAGCCGGTACTGGGTTCACCCGTACGTTCCCCTGTCGTACATCACAGGCGAGGCCGTGTACGTGCTCTGGCCGCTCAACAAGGCTGCCCCTATCCACTAGAGTCTGGTGCGGACCATCCTGCTTGCTTTGGGGAGACCCATCCCACGGGGGCCGTGTGTGGCATACGGTGGCCGCAGGGGGGACTGAGGCGGTACCTTGGCGCCGGAGCGTGAGACGGAGGGAGTTGACTGTGAGCGGAGGCGGTTCCTTAAAGGAACGTCGGCACATGAAAATCAAAGAGATTGTCAGCCAACATGAAGTCGAGACCCAGGATGAACTGGTGGCGGCCCTTGAGGCTGCCGGCTTCTCCGTAACCCAGGCGACGATTTCCCGCGATATCAAGGAGTTGCAGCTCATCAAGGTGGTAGGTAGCAACGGCCGCTACAGGTACGCCATCCCCGTGACGGCCACCCTTGCCACCATGGACAGCTTGCGCCGGCGGCTGACCGAGGTTTTTGTCTCCTTGGCGCGAGCGAACAACCTGTTGGTGCTTAAGGTTTTGCCTGGCAATGCGCACTCGATTGCCAGTCTGATTGACGGTATGGAAATCGATGGACTGTTGGGCACCATCGCGGGGGATGACACCCTGTTGCTGATTGCCGCTGACGAGGCGGCGGCCGTGTCCATCGAGCGGTTGCTGTCCGCACCTTAAGGTACGGCAAGCGCTGTCAGAGGAGGTACCTTGTGATGCAGCACAAAATCTACGATTCCATTCTCGACTTAGTTGGCAATACCCCGGTGGTACGGCTCAACCGCATTCCGGATACCAACGGTGCGCAAGTGTTTATGAAACTCGAGTCCTACAACCCTGGCGGCAGTGTCAAAGACCGGCCGGCCTTGAACATGATTCTCGTGGCCGAGCGTGAAGGGCGGATTCAACCTGGCCAATCGACGATTGTAGAGCCAACTTCGGGCAATACCGGCATCGGCCTGGCGATGGTCTGCGCCGCCCGCGGCTACCGGTGCATCATCACCATGCCGGATAATGCGACTGAGGAACGCGTGAAACTGTTGAAGGCGTATGGCGCTGAGGTATACTTGACGCCCGCAGCCAAGCGCATGACCGGCGCGATTGAAGAGGCGAATCGGCTGGCGGCAGAAATCCCCGGCAGCTTTATCCCCATGCAGTTTGAAAACCCGGCCAACCCAGACGCCCATCGCACCACCACCGCTGTGGAGATTTACGAGGCGTTTCACGGCCAACTGGACGCGTTTGTGTTGACTGCCGGCACCGGTGGCACCGTGACCGGGACGGGCGAGGTGCTGAAAGAGAAAATCCCTGGGTTGAAGATTTACGTGGTGGAACCAGCGGGATCGCCCGTGTTGTCGGGCGGAGAGCCTGGCCCGCACAAGATCCCAGGGACAGGCCCAGGGTTTATCCCGAAGATCCTCAACCGTGCGATTTACGACGAGGTGCTGTTGATCACGGACGAGGATGCGCAGACCATGGCACGCCGCTTGGCGAGCGAGGAAGGGATTCTGGTGGGTGCCTCAGCGGCGGCGGCGGCGTTCCACGCCATCCGTATTGCGCAGACGATGCGCCCGGACCAACGGGTGCTGTGCCTGGCGCCCGATACGGGTGAGCGTTACTTGTCGTCAGACCTTTTTGCGGACTGAAGCCGGAGGTGGCGTGCCTTGCAGACCAGGGGTGGCCATGTCGTACGGGCGCTGACCGTCGCTGGTTCAGACAGCGGTGGCGGCGCTGGTATCCAGGCGGACCTGAAGACGTTTGCCGCGTTTGGTGTGTACGGGTCCTCGGTGTTGACGGCCCTCACGGCCCAGAACACGCTGGGTGTGCAGGCGGTGCAATACGTTGATGTGGAGCTGGTGCGCCAACAACTGGACAGCGTACTCAGCGATATCGGGGCAGACGCGGTGAAAACCGGGATGCTGGGCAGTGCAGAGATTGTCCGCGCGGTTGCCAACCGGTTTGCGCACTGGAGGGTCCCGCGCGTGGTGGTGGACCCGGTGATGGTGGCCAAAGGGGGCGAGCGCCTGCTGGACGAATCGGCGGCGGCGGCGCTGCGCCAAGACTTGTTCCCGCGGGCCACGGTGATCACGCCCAACCTGCCTGAGACTGAGGTGTTGTGCGGCTTCCCTGTGGATTCATGGGCGGCCTGCCACCGGGCGGCGGAGTGCTTACACCGTCTGGGGCCTGCCTGGGTGGTCATCAAAGGCGGGCATGCGCAGCGCACGTGGCTGCAGGCTGCCCCTTGGCCGCAACTGCAGGCGTCTGAGCACGCGGTGGACATCGTCTTCGACGGCGAGCAGTTTACCTACTTGGCTGCACCGCGCGTGCCAGGCCGCAAAACGCACGGGACGGGCTGCACCTTTTCTGCCGCTGTGGCGGCTGCGCTGGCGTGCGGGTCTGCCCCGCTGACGGCACTGGCACAGGCCAAAGGCTTCATCTACCAGGCCGTGGCTGCTGCGGCGGTATGGGATGTGGGCAGCGGGCACGGTCCGACGGACCACTCTGTTCAACCACCGTCTGCTGTTGAACTGGCACCGGGCGGTGCCTACCTCTGGGTGGAGGGCGTGTGGCAGGCGCTGTGATTTCAGACAAAGGCGGTGGTAGGGTGCAACCTCAATCCCCTTCTTTACGCGGACCCGCCTTGCAGAAGCGCTTACAGGTCTACGTGGTGACGGATGAGCGCCCGGACGGCGACAGCCTGCTCGATACGGTCCGGCAGGCCTTGGCGGGTGGGGCCACGGCGATACAATTGCGGCGGAAGCAAGAGTTGGGCCGGCGCTTTGTGGAGTTAGGCCGCGCCATGCGCGCGTTGACGCGTGAGCACGGTGCGTTGTTCTTGGTCAACGACCGCGTTGACGTGGCGCTGGTGGTGGATGCCGACGGGGTCCATGTGGGCCAGGACGACATCTCCTGTGCGGATGCACGTCGTCTGCTCGGTGACCGGATTGTCGGGGTGTCTGCGGAGACGGTGGCCGAGGCAGAGGCGGCCGTGCGCGCAGGCGCGGACTATCTGGGTGTCGGGGCGGTGTACCCTACGACCTCCAAGCCGGATGCAGGGTACATAGGCTTGGCTGGATTGGAACAGATTGCCCGGCGCGTGTCGTTGCCCGTGGTGGCCATAGGTGGCATCCAGGTGGCCACTGCTGCCGAACCCATCCGCCGCGGTGCGGCGGGGGTAGCGGTGGTGTCGGCGGTGATGAGTGCGGCCGATCCCGCTGCTGCTGTGCGCGACTTGGCTGCACAGGTGCGCTCCGCCTTGGCGGAAGCCGGCCGGGCCTAGCGGGATCGGCCGCAGAGAGACGGTACCGCCTGCGGTTAGGGCTGAGCGCTGAGGGTGGCTTGCGCTTGAGTGCGCACCTGGTTGGCCAGGTTGAACAGGCTGGCGGCGGCGGCTTGCATGGCCTGCGTCTGCGCCTGCAGACGAGAATCTGCGGTCGCCCACGCGCTCAAAGCAGCTTGCAAGCTGCCTTGGCCCTGCAGCTGCTGCCAGTTCTGCGCGCTCGTGGCCACTTGGCTTTGGGCTGTCAAAGCGCTGTTGAGCGCGGCCAGAACGGCAGCTTGACCGCTCATCCCCGTGTCGACAGCGCGGCTGTCGCCCGCTTCCACCGCCAGTTGCATGGCTTGAATGAACTGGCGAGCAGCTTGCACCAGTTGGTTGCGGGCGGTTTGCTCAGCCTGTTGGTCTTGGCGCCAGGCGGCCGCGGCGTTGGCCAAGGCTTGTTGAGGGTTGAGGCTGGCCGCATCACCGGCACGCAAGGTGACGACGGCGGAAGCCGGGGCCCCTGCGGTCGGGGTGCTGGTGTTGAACGGAGGGGTACCTGCAGGGGTGGCCGGGGAGATGGTTACGCTGCCCGTCGCGTCTACGGGGGCCGGAGATTGCGCAGTGGTGTGACCGTGGCCCAACCACTGCCCGAGGTGCAGGCCTCGGTCTGCGGTGTGGTGGCCGTTGTCCGCCTTGCCGGACGGTTGGTCGTCCGCCTCGCCGTGATCCTGCCGTAGGCCTTCTGGGTGGTCAGCTGGCCCTGGTTTGCCTGTCGCGTGCACCAGGCTATATAAAGTGAGCGGGCTGCCGTCAGCCGCCGGCCGCGCATCTGCCCAGACCACGGGAGCTGCGCAGGCCAGCCCCACCATCCAAACAGTGGCGGCCAAGGTGAGTTGTGGTATGTGTCGCTTCATCTTTCTTCCTCCTCTTTCTCTTTTGGTTCTGTCCCCTTTGCTTGGAAAGCGGCACCTGGGGGCGGTCTTAATGCAACTGGTTAACCGCTTGGACAAGTTGGTCAATGCCGGCCTGTGCCTGCTGACGTTGGCGGGCCGGCAACGAGTCTGCACGGCCACCACTTGGCAAACGGCTTTCTGCGGCACGAAGCACGTCTTCAGGGCTGCCGGTGTGGTTGGCGCTGGTGACGCTGACAGAGTTGGCCGCTTGGGTTGGCGGAGCAGCGGCGTGGCCGCCACACCCGGCAACCGCCAAGGCACTGGCGGCACCCAACAGCCACGTGGCGAGGATGGCGCGCATCCGCTTCCCTCCTTCTTCGCTGGGGATAGGGACGGTTCCATAGGGATAGGGACTGCCTTACCGGATTCGGGCGAACGCCCCAGGCTTCTGAGGGTAAGCGGTAGGGTGCGCATAAAAAAAGGCCCGCTCGGGCAGCGGACCAGAACCGGTTGCGGGGCCGCAACCGGCGTGGGGAGAGGGTTACGAAATCATCCGCCGGTGACGGCGCGCTAAGCTGCGCAGGGTCTCTAAGCCATAGACGAGGAACGCCGCCCCAATGAACAACTCCACATGCAACAAGGCGTGCAGCAAACGTGAACCTTCCACCCGCTGCGCCAGCGTCGGATAAAACCCTGCAATCAACAACAGTGCGCCTAAGTAGGCCAAGAAGGCCGCTTGTCCGACCGAACGTTTCACGAGCTCACGCCTCCTTCATCCACAGGTTGAGCCATGCGCGCGCTTTGCACCCAGCGTGCTGTTTGCAAACCAAACAGGCCGCCGGCCAACAGATACAGGCCATGGCTGAGAAAGTGGTGGGTCAGGCTGCCCATGGCCCATGTTTGGACGGCCGGCCACGAGGCCAGGATCACCGACAGCACGCAGAGCACAAGCGTTGACGGGATAGAGCGCATGAAAAGGACCTCCCTTGCACGAAATCCCCGCGCTGCGCGGGTTTGACACTCTCGTTATGGACCAAATTCAACCAACTTAAACCTGGTATAGAGAGGAGAAGGGATAGAGTGGGGGATGGGGGTTAGTCGGCCACTTGCCGGAAGCGGCCGACCACTTCGGTCGTATCCAACACCGTGATAAACACGTTCGGATCAATGGCCAGGCAGAGCGATTTAAGCTCAGCCAATTCCAGATGGGTAAGCGCGCACATCAGCACGCCTAGCTGGTTTTGCGTGTACGATCCCGATGCGTTCATCAACGTGCTGCCGCGGCCGAGCCGCTGGCCGATGGCTTCGGCGATGGCGTTGGCTCGGGCACTGACAATCAAGGCGGTCTTGCGGTGCTGGTGGTGCAGCAGGGCATTCACCACACGCGCTGTGGCGAACATCGAGACCAGGGAGTAGAGGCCGGCTTGCAGGCCGAACACCGACATCGACAGCAACACCACCACCACGTTCAAGGCGAACGATACACTGCCCACACTCTTGCCGGTGGTGCGGTGAATGACCAGGCTGAGGATGTCGATACCGCCGGCAGACCCGCCGCTGCGCAAGACCAAACCCGAGGAAATACCCATGAGCACCCCCCCGTAGAGGCTGATCAACAGCGGGTCGTTGGTAGGTACATTGAAATGGGGCCGCACCAGGTCGGTGAACAGGGAGAAGCCGGTGATGCCGATGCCACTCAAGGCGATAAAACGCCGCCCGAGGGACCGGTAGCCTAGAAGAAACAACGGAATGTTCATCAGAAAGTAAAGGGTCCCAATAGGAAGGTGCAGGCCGTAGTGGAGCAGCTGCGCGATACCCGTCAAACCTCCCGGGAGTATGCGCGCCGGAGCGAGAAAGCTGTTGACGCCGATTGCAGCCACCAGGCAACCGAACAGCACAACCAGGGTGCGGATGGCAAAACTCAGCCGCGGATGGCCTTTGGGGCGCAGCAGCTCGTCCACCGAGAATTGCGTAAGGCGGGCCTTGTCCACCGGATGCCTCCTTCGATTCATGCGCCTGGCGCCCGTTCTGTACGCCGGCCAGTCTGACAGAGGGGAGCCGTTGGCGGAACTGTCCTCATGGTATCATGAGAAGACAAGGATGAGAAACGCATCCCGGGTTACCGGGGGCGGGCAGCGGGCACAGCACCTGCCGGTCAGGCGGTTCACCCTGCTCCGCCATCGCGCGCTGGGAGGACAGCATGGGCACCAAACATGAACAGATACTCGCTTACATTGAATCGCTGCCCGTGGGTTCCCGCATCAGCGTGCGCGGTATTGCGCGCAAGCTGAAAGTGAGCGACGGGACGGCGTACCGCGCCATCAAGGAAGCGGAGCTGCAGGGGTGGGTCAGTGCCATTGACCGCATCGGCACGGTGCGTATAGAGCGGCCGCAAAAGAAAAACATTGAGCGCTTGACGTTCGCCGAGGTGGTCAACATTGTCGACGGCACTGTCCTCGGTGGTCGCGCCGGCTTGCACAAGACGTTGCAGAAGTTTGTCATCGGCGCGATGCAACTGGAAGCGGCGGTACGCTACATAGAACCGGGCAGCTTGATGATTGTCGGCAACCGCGAGCAGGTGCAGCGCGTATCCCTGGAACACGGAGCGGCGGTCTTGATTACCGGTGGCTTTGCGGCGTCCGAGGAGGTGCAGCGGTTGGCGGATGCACGCCAACTGCCGCTGATCTCTTGTTCATATGACACGTTTACCACTGCAACGCTGATCAACCGGGCCATCTACGACCGGTTAATTAAAAAAGACATTCTTTTTGTTGAAGACGTATTAACACGCCAGGAGTTGGCGGTTTTGCGGCGAGGGGCCACTGTCCGCGACTACTATCAACTGGTTGAGCGCACCGGTCACGCGCGGATTCCGGTCACGGACGACCAGGGGCGGGTCGTGGGCATCGTCACTGCGCGCGATGTAGCGGAAGCGCCAGGCGATGCGCCGATTGAGCAGTACATGTCACGCAACCCGCACGTCGTCTCCCTGAAGACACCGGTGGCATCGGCGGCCCACCAGATGGTGTGGGAGGGGATAGAAATCCTGCCCGTGGTACACAACCGCAAGCTGGTTGGGGTCATCAGCCGCCAGGATGTGATCAAAGCCTTGCAACTGGCCAATCGCCAACCCCAAATGAGCGAGACGGTCGAGGGGTTGGTCTTGAACGGCTTTGAAGAAGTAGCTGGTGACGACGGCAGGCTTTCGTTGATTGGCGATGTTACCGCGCAGATGACCGGCGCCTCTGGAACGTTGGCCATGGGACCGCTGTCCGTATTGGTGGAAAATTGTGCCCTGTTGTGTCTGCATCGCCACCGCAAGGTCGACATGGTGGTGGAGAACATGACGCTTTACTTTATCAAACCGGTTCCCGTGGATGCGCGCTTGGAGGTGCGTGCGCGCATCTTAGATCTCGGCCGGCGGTTTGCCAAAGTCGATGTCGAGGTCTATGCGGGCCAGGAGTTTAGTGCCAAGGCGATGTTGACGACGCAGGTGCTGGAGAGGTGAGCGGCGTGGAGTTTGTCCACTTGCACGTGCACAGCGAATACTCGCTGCGGCAAGGAGCGCTGCGCCTGCAACGGCTGGTGGAGCGGACGGCCGCCTTGGGCATGGAAGCTGTGGCCGTGACGGACAGTCACGGATTGTACGGGGCTGTGACGTTTTACCGCTTGGCGCGAGCTGCCGGGGTGCGGCCCATCCTCGGGGCGCAGCTCTGCGTGGCGTTGGACGCGGCGGCAGGGACTGCTGCGGAGGCTACCCGCTCGTCTCAAGGTGATTTGGATTGCGCGGTGTTGCTCGCCCAGACCTTGGCAGGGTATGAAAACCTGGTGCGATTGGTGACCTTGGCGCACCGCCGCGGGCCTGTACCGTTTGTCACGTTTGCTGAATTGGCCGAACACAGCAGCGGCTTGGCGGCCCTGGTGGGCGGCGGTGAGTCGCTGCCCATGCGATGGTGGGCTGCAGGTCAAGGAGAACGGGCCGAGGCGTGGCTGCGCCATTGGCAGGAGGTTTGGCCGGCAGGTCAGCTTTACGTCGACCTGCAGGACCATGGGTTGCCGGAGGAGCGGCGCGGTCTGCCAAGCCTGCTGCAGTGGGCACAACGGGCGGGATTGCCGTTGGTGGCGAGCAACGATGTGCATTACGACCGGCCTGAGGACGCAGACGTGCAGCGGGTGCTGGCCCAGATTGAGGGGGGACCACAGGCGCGGGTGTTATCCGGGCATCGCTACGACTTGGCAGCGCCAGCGGAGATGGCACGGCGGCTGGCAGCCTGGCCGGAGGCGTTGCGTAACGCTGTCGCTCTGGCCGATGCCTGCCGCGTCGAGCTGCCGCTAGGCCAGTTGCGGTTGCCGCGCTACCCTTGTCCAGACGGGGAGTCTGCTGCCGTGGTCTTGCGACGGGCGGCATGGGCCGGGGCGCGGCAGCGCTACGGCGGCGAGCTGTCGGCGGCGGTACAGGAGCGGTTGCAGTACGAGTTGGATGTGATTGAGCAGCTCGGCTTTGCCGACTACTTTTTGGTGGTAGCTGACTTTATCCGCTATGCACACCGCCAAGGGATTGCCACCGGACCGGGGCGCGGGTCGGCAGCGGGCAGTTTGGTGGCATACGCCTTACGTATCACCGATGTCGATCCGCTACGCCATCAGCTGCTGTTTGAGCGGTTTCTCAACCCGGAGCGTGTGTCGTGGCCCGACATCGACACCGATTTTGAGTACGAGCGGCGGGGCGAGGTGATTCACTACGTGGTGCAGCGCTACGGCGCGGAACGGGTGGCGCAGATAGGGACGTTTGGTACGCTGGCAGCACGGGCAGCCATCCGCGATGCTGGACGCGTGTTGCAGGCCGACGCGGCGCTGATCGACCGGATCGCCAAGTGGATCCCCAGCCAGCCTGGCGTCACCTTAGCCACAGCCCGGGCGCAGGTGCCTGCGCTGGCTGAGCTGCTTGAGCAGCCGGCGGCAGCCCGATTGTGGGCGGTGGCAGAGGCTATTGAAGGATTTCCCCGCCACACCTCGGTGCACGCCGCGGGGGTGGTGATTGCACCGGAACCGCTGGCGAGTCTGGTCCCCGTGCAGCCAGGGGCGGACGGCACGCCGGTGACGCAATACGCCATGGAGGACGTTGAAGCGCTCGGCTTCATGAAAATGGACTTTTTAGGCCTGCGCACGCTGACGCTGATTGACAAGTGCACCGGCAGTGTCGAAGAGCGGTGCGGCGTGCGGATTGACTGGCGGCAGGTCCCCGAGGATGATCCTGCGACGTACGCGATGCTAGGGCGGGGTGAGACGGAGGGCTGCTTTCAATTGGAGTCTGCCGGGGTCCGGCGAGTTCTTCGGGAGCTGAAGCCGACCCGGTTGGAAGACTTGATAGCTGTCATTTCCCTCTATCGGCCAGGTCCGATGGAACAGATTCCAGATTTTATGGATGCCCGTCACGGCCGCCGGCCGGTGCAGTACCCACACCCCGACTTAGAGCCGATTTTGCGCGACACCTACGGGGTTCTCGTGTATCAAGAACAGATCATGCAGATTGCCGCGCAGATGGCCGGGTTTACCTTGGGGCAGGCCGATTTGCTGCGCCGGGCGGTCGGCAAAAAGCAGCGCGAGCTGCTTGACCAAGAACGGGACAGGTTTGTGGCTGGATGTGTGCGCAACGGGTACGATGAGGCATTGGCCCACCGCATCTACGACCTGATTGTCCGCTTCGCCGACTACGGTTTTAACCGCAGCCATGCGGCCGCGTATGCCGTGCTAGCGTTTCGTACGGCCTACCTGCGCGCCCACTACCCGGCGGACTTTTTGGCGGCGCTCATGACGATGGCGCTGGGAGATGCCAGCAAACTGCACGAGTACAAACGTGCCGCCCAACAGCTCGGGATTCAGGTGTTGCCTCCAGACGTCAACTGCAGCCATGCGGCGTTTGTCGTCGAGTCGGACCAGACCATCCGCACCGGGTTGCTGGCGGTCCGGCATGTCGGCCGTGGTGCTGTGGAAGCCATCTTAGCAGCGCGGTCAGAGCGGCCGTTCAGCTCACTGGTCGACTTTCTTCAGCGTGTCAACAGCCGCGCGTGCAATCGCAAGGCTGTGGAAAGTCTGTTGCAGGCAGGGGCTCTGGCGGCGTTTCTACCTGGCCAGGTACAACCGCCAGCAGCCCTGCAAATGTTAGAGCAGGCGTACCTGGAGGCAGAAGCGGGCAAAGAGCGGCTAGGGTTAGGGCTTGACTGGGAGAGCACAACCGCCGAGACGGTGCTGTACATCCGCTGTGATCCGCAGGCCGGCCCGCCCGGGCTGTGGCAGGCGGTGCGCGCGGAGTTGGCACGCCATCCGGGCGTGGTGCGGGTGGCGCTGTACAGCCCGCGCCGGCGCCGCGTGCGCCTGTTGGAGCCGCGTTGGTCGGTAACGGTGTCACCGGAGTTGATTGCGGCCTTGGAGGAGTGGGTAGGTCTGGGCAACGCTCGGCTAGGCAGGTTGCGCATCCCGCCTGACGCGGAGGGGCCTAGAGGGCGGCGGCCCAGGCAGGGAGATTGAGGTGGCGAGGTTTGTCGCTTGCCCCGGGGTGTGTTAGAATCAGACAGATGGTTGGGCGGGAAGCGTTGGCCGGCTTCGCTGGCGGTCCAGGGCTTCGGCGGGCCAGCGGAAGCGGCGCACTCCTAAGGGGATCAGGAGAGAGGCTCTGCATGTGGACCGTGATTTATATTGCGCAGTCGGACAAACAGGCTGAAAAGATTCAAAGCCGGCTGACAGAGCAAGGGTTTTTGGTCAAGGTGCGACCGTCCCACGTCTCAAAACAGCACGAGATCCTCGTCCCAGAAAGCGAGCTGGACGAAGTCCAAGAGGCGCTGAACGACATACTCCACTCAGCCTATGAGTGATCCCGCTTGCAGACGCGAGGTGACAAGGTGCTCAAGGATCTTTTTTCTAAAAAGCGCCACTACGCGACCCTGCCAGGCGAGCATCCGCCAGCCGGGCTAGCGGAGCGGCGCGAGCCCCTGCAGCGCGACGTCCCGCCTGGACTGGTACACAAGTGTCCCGGGTGTGGCGGGCTGTGGATGGCGAAAGAGTTGCTCAAGCACCTGCAGACGTGTCCGCAGTGCGGACACCATTTCCCAGTGGGCGCCCGTGAACGCCTGGAATGGACGTTAGACCCTGACTCCTTTCACGAGTACGACGCTCATCTGACCTCGACGGACCCGCTTGGTTTCCCTAGCTACCTTGAGAAATTGCAGCAAGCGCAAACGGCCACGGGGTTGGCTGAAGCGGTGGTGACAGGCGAGGGCACCCTGGCAGGTCTGCCGGTGGTGATGGGGGTCATGGATGCACGTTTTATCATGGGCAGCATGGGGTCGGCCGCGGGTGAAAAGCTGGCGCGGGCTATGGAACAGGCGGTACATAAGCGTTGGCCGTTGGTGCTTTTTTGCGCCTCAGGCGGAGCGCGTATGCAGGAAGGCATCCTGTCGTTGATGCAGATGGCCAAGACGAGTGCGGCGTTGCAACGTTTGGATGCGGCGGGGGTCTTGTTCATCTCGGTGATTACCCATCCAACCACCGGAGGCGTCAGCGCCAGTTTTGCGAGCTTAGGGGATATCATCCTCGCTGAGCCGGGGGCGTTGTTTGGCTTTGCCGGCCGGCGTGTGATTGAGCAAACCATTCGCCAGAAACTGCCGGATGACTTTCAGACGGCAGAATTTAACTGGAAGCACGGGATGATCGACAAAGTCGTGCACCGCAAAGACATGCGCGACACGCTGGCATTGCTGCTGCGGATGCACGCCGCGGGGGGGTGGGCCGGTGCCGTACGAGCTGGAGTTTGAACGGCCCATCACAGAACTGAAGCAAAAAGT
>JAILZF010000035.1 GCA_023512635.1 Alicyclobacillus sp.
CGGGCCATGGAGGTCGGCACGGTGCTCGAGGTGCCGTCGCTGGTCAACCCTGTCCTGCCACCCTACCTGCCGTACCGTCCGATGAGCCGGTGGCCGCAGTTTCGGCACGCGGCCATGCCGGGAACGGACATGGTGCAGGGGTCCAACCCTCACGAGGCCTTGGGAAAGGTAGCGAAAAAGGGGGATGGTGCGTGATAATGGGAGGGGCATGGCATACCTTGGGGGTGGCTCTTTGCAAGCACATAGAGAGAAAGAGGGTTGGCGGTATCGTTTACCGTTGCCTGTGGTACGGAACCGCCCTGGGTATCACTGGTACGTCGTGGGGACTGTGTGTATAGGGGCGTTCATGGCAGCGTTGGATGCCAGCATTATCAATATCGCACTGCCGGTGTTAAAGCGCTTGTTTGCTGTGCGCATGCATGTGATTGAATGGGTCAGCCTGGCATACCTGTTGACGCTGGCCGGGCTGTTGATGCCATTTGCCCGTCTGGCTGACATGTGGGGACGGCGCAAGATGTACACCCTGGGGTTTGTGGTGTTCATCCTAGGGTCCATGCTGTGCGGGCTTTCAGGGTCACTACCGGTTTTAATCGCTGCAAGGGTAGTCCAAGCAGTGGGAGCGGCCATGCTGCAAGCCAACAGTGTGGCGTTGATCACGGCGGCCACCCCCGTGCAGCACCGAGGCAAGGCGATTGGCTTGCAAGCGAGTGCCCAAGGCATTGGCTTAAGTTTAGGGCCAACTCTGGGGGGCGCTTTGTTGAACTGGTGGGGTTGGCGCTGGATCTTTTTTATCAACCTGCCTGTGGGATTGTTGGGCACGCTGCTGGGGTTGCTCTTTTTACCGAGTGAACCCAGGCGGGCGCGGCGGGAGCGGTTTGATCTCGCAGGGGCCCTGACGTTGAGCCCAGCGTTGGTGGCGCTGATTTACTTTTTAAACATGGGTCCTCAAGAAGGGTGGGCATCGGTCAGTGTCCTAGTCAGTTACGGGGTCTTTGGGTTGGCAGGTGCGGTGTTTTGGTGGGTGGAAAAGCGGTCACCCCAGCCGCTGGTCGAGCTTCGGCTGTTGCGGATCAGCGCGGTGGCTCTTGGCAGTGTGACGGGAATTCTTTCTTTTACTGTGATGTATGCGGTGTTGCTGTTGACACCGTTTTACCTTGACAATGTGCAGCATATGGACAGTCTCCGTGCAGGCTTGTACATGACCATCGTGCCTTTGGGGATGACGCTGTTGACTCCTGTCTCCGGTGCACTTGCCGACCGATTTGGCAGCCGGCTGCCGACTGTGTTGGGAATGGTGGCAGCCTGCACAGGCGCTGTATTGTTGGCGGCGTTGGGGTTGCGTTTGCAGGTGGTGGTCTTGGCTGCTGGCCTGTTTCTGGTAGGCATGGGGATTGGTGTCTTCACACCTCCCAACAACAGCAGCGTGATGGGCAGTGTGCCGACCCATCGTTTGGGGGTGACGGGAGGCCTCTTGAACCTGTCGCGTACGCTGGGCATGGGGTTGGGAGTGACGATAGGCGGGCTGTGTTATCAGTTGCTGCTCGACGTACAAGGATATGTGAACGAGAAGACCGCACCTGTCCGGGCTATGGTACACGCTTTTCATGGGGCTTTTCTTGTGATGGCGTGTGTAGCCGGCTTAACGGCCCTGCTCTCATTGAAACGGTGAGCGGGGGCGTGAGGCCCCCGCAGTGGCGGGGATGCCTCAAGGGGCTGGTTTGTAGACATCGTGATCGACGTAGCGTTCACCGTTCAACTCGCTGATCACATTGATGGCAACTTTGGCGCCGTCTCCGGCGGTGATGATGGTGTGCACGCTGACACCCGCCAGGGTGCCGGCAACCCATATCCCAGGGATGTGGGTCTTGCCTTGACTGTCTACTTCCACGATGGTCTTGATCCGCGGTTCGGTACCTGGTTTGGTCCGCAGGCCGATGGCTTCGGCTAAGTCGGTGTACAGCCCGGTGGCGAGGATCACATGGCGAGCGGTGTATTGGCCTTGGTCCGTTTCAACCACCAGTCCTTCGGGGGTTTGCCGGACGTTGTTGGCTTGGGCTTTGACGAACTCCGCACCAAACTTCTCCGCTTGTTTTTTCCCGGTTTCCACCAAATCAGGCCCGCTGATCTGCGGGACGCCGTAGTGGTTTTCAATCCACGCCCGGCGGGTGATGCTCAAGTCATGGTCGATGACCACCGTCTTTTTTCCTGCTTTGGCACAAAAGATGGCAGCACTTGCGCCCGCAGGTCCGGCTCCGATAATGGCAACGTCGTACAAGCGGATCTCCTCCTCTGGCAAGGTTTTGCCGGCAAGTGAAAACGGTCCTTCGGCCTGTGCAGGCCTACCCGCGGCAGCGGACACCTGCGGGTGGACAATCACCCTGGATTATGGCACTCCGTTGCCACCGTCGCAACCGCAGGCCGCCACGGGCGGAAGGCAAGGAGGGGGAGCTAGGGTGTAGGGCAACCGTGAACTCCCTGCATACGGACTGGATAGGGCGGATGACGGCAGCCGCGGTTCAGGGACTGGCATATTCCTAGCGCAGCAACGTGCTTTTACGCCAGCAGATTAGCACGCATACACACCGTCAGCCAGCTGGTTGGACGGAAGGAGGGGTGAGGGACGTGCTGCGCCATGCCTGGTATGCTGTGTGCCCGTCTGCCGACATAGGACGGCAACCACAGCCCGTGCAGGTACACGGGGAGTCACTGGTGGTGTTTCGTACGGAGACGGGCCAGCTTTGTGCTTTGACGGCGTACTGTCCGCATCGCGGATGTCATTTAGCCCTGGGGTCTGTGCGAGGGGAACATCTAGAGTGCCCGTTTCACGGATGGCAGTTTGACACCAAGGGACGGTGCGTCTCTATTCCGGCGAATCCTCCGGGGACGCGGATTCCAGAGCGGGCACGGCTGCGAGCCTATCCCGTATGCGAGCGTGCTGGCTTGGTGTGGGTCTACACGGGACGTTGTCAGAGTACGCCACCGCCGCTGCGGTTGTTTGCGGAATTAGAGCATCCCCTGTTTCACCGGGTGCCGTTTGCTGTGCGCTGGCAGGTACATTTTACGCGCTGTGTGGAGAGTGTTTTGGACGTGGCCCACCTGCCCTTTGTCCACGCCGACAGTATGGGGGAGGGGGTGTGTCCAGTGGTCACCGGTCTGCTGTACGGGCAAGACGGCCATAAGCTGTGGCTGTACCCGGCGCCGTTTGCCACCCACCCCCTGCTGCCGCCACGCCTGCCCGTAGCGACGACGCTGCAGGGAAGGACTCCGTATGAAGGCGGGGCAGAGATTGAGTTGATTTTTCCAAACCACTGGTTCATCCGGGCGCGTGTAGAGGAGCGGGCCTTGTTATGTACGTACCTCACGTTCACGCCGGTGAATCGGCAGACCACGCTGTTGCAGGGTTGGGTGATGCGTAACTTTGCGCACGACCTGGAGGTGCTCGACGAACACCACTTGCAGCACACCCTGCGCGTGTTGGCGCAAGACCAACGGTTGCTTGAAAGTTTGCAGCCTCAAGAGGTGCCTTGGGACGGCAAGCGTGAGGTGCACATGGCTGCAGATGCTCCGGCACTGCGTTACCGACATCTGCTACAGCAGGCCTTATTGGCGGAGGCGGACGAAGGGCTGGACGGATAAAAGTGAGGATAGTCAAAACTCGCTTGGCGTGGTTTAATTTTGGCAAGAACGATAGATGCGCTCACGGGCGAGGTGCCTCATGAAAGTGTTCAAACGTCGGATCTTGGCAGCTGGGGTTGCCGGGGTGATGCTGGCGGCCAGCGTTACGGCTTGGGCTGCTTGGTTGGGCCATCGTTCCGCAGCTGCTCCTCAGCCGCAGAACCGTTTGCTGCCTGTCTCTCCTACGCGAGGGGCAAGTGTCACACCCCTGCCTGGCCCACCTCTCAACTTGCAACACATGAGCGTCTCGCTTTCCAACCACGTTTACTACCAGAACCGCGTGGTGGTGGTGACATTTCACGATATTTCGCCTGATGTCTACTCTCCCTATGTGATTACACCGCAGACGTTTGCCGCTGATTTAGACGCCTTCCATGAGCACTTTAATGTGATCACCAACCAGCAGTTTATCGATTTTCTGGACGGCCGTGGGACGGTGCCGCCAAACGCCATCCTGTTGACGTTTGATGACGGTTATCAAAACATGTACACCTACGCATTGCCTGACTTGTTGCAACACCAAATGCAAGGGACCTTTTTTATCATTGTCGGTACAGCAGACCGGCAAGACCCTAAGAAGTTGAGCTGGCATGAGATTGAAACGATGGCCCGTGACGGCATGGCGATGGAGAGCCATACGTATGACTCACACTACGAGGTGCAGGTCAACGGGCGGTTGGTGCCGGTGTTTAACACACCCATCGTGGTCAACGGGCAACCAGAGTCCCCTCAGCAGTATGAATCGCGCGTCTACCGTGACTTTGTGAAAGCGCGTACAGAACTCAGCCAAGCGCTAGGCCAACCGGTGGACGAGTTCGCCTGGCCGTACGGTTACGGCAGCCGGGAAGCTACAAACCTGGCCCGGGAGGCAGGGTATGCCTACCTGTTCACCACGGCCGACGGATACGTGACGGCCCGCTCCAATCCCTTGTACATCCACCGGATTGACGTCGGCAAGCGTAATATCACGCCGGAACAAGCGGTGCAAGAAGTGATTCAAACGGCTACCGCCGTACCCGTAGTGAGTGCTTGGGTGCACCACGCTGCGTCGGAGCTGCACATCCACCACGGCACCACGACGCCATCACCGGCCACTGGACAAGCTGTGGTGGAACACACGGCAACGGGACAGGCTCCTGCCGGAAAGACTAAGGGGTCCGCAGGGGCGGGGGCAGGTGACCGGCAACCAGGCATTCAGGCCCAAGTGCGCAATGGCCTGGGCCAGTCAACGGAGACGGGTGGAGCTGCGGGTCCGGGCGCGGGGAACAGCCTGACGAACGGGAAGGAGGGCGCGGCAGGCGGTTCAGGAACCCTGCATAACACGGCAGGGAACGCGCGCGACGTGGCGAATCATGGCACGGGCAACAGCCTGGCGGGTTCAGTGCACAGCGGTACACCAGAGCCAAGGCAGGCACCGTCCTATCCCGGCGATGTCCTGCTGGCAGACCAGGGAAGCGGCGGGGACACCCCCAAAACTTGACTCTTGTCCTCTTTCGCGGAATAATTTTTTCTGTGAGTTTTGTCTGTTTGCGTGGGGCTGTCCTGTTAGCGCAGAGGCTGCTCGGGGCGGGCGGCAACCGGCCCGCCGCACAGACACCGCGCACGGGCGGGGCTGCTGGCCGCGTCCGTGCGCCGGTGTTTTTGTTATCAACAGCTCCGCTCAGGCGGTGCCGTACCCGCACAGGCTTGGCGGAACCCAGGAAAGGAGCTGGCATCATGGAGAATCAGCACGGATCAGATCTACGCATCGAGGACCGGGTCCGGCAAGTCGTTTGCCGCTTGTTAGAAGTCGAACCCGAGCAGGTGCAGTTAACCAGCCATTTTGTAGACGACTTGGGGGCCGACTCCCTCGATTTGACCGAGTTGGCGGTCGCATTTGAAGACGAGTTTGCGTTAGAAATTCCAGAAGCAGATTTTGGCCAACTCACCACTGTCGGCGGTGTGGTGTCCTACATCCAGTCGCGGTTGCAATCTTAAAACGGGGGGCGAGGCTGGTGTGGCGCTTTCCGGGCATGGTGTTGACGGAAGCGCGCGCGCAAGACTACTTGGCGCGCAAGGTATGGACGGAAGAGTCGTTTATCGATGTGCTGCAGGCAACGGCCAGTGCGCACCCAGACCTGGTGCACCGTGACGAGCAGCGTAGCTTGACGTATCAGGCGCTGTGGGCGGAAGTGGAGTCTGTGGCGGCTGCGTTCTACGACTTAGGGGTGCGCAAAGGCGACCGGGTGGCCGTGCAGTTACCCAACGTCCTCGATTACGTGGTGGCGGTGTTCGCCGCGGCCAGGCTGGGGGCAGTGGCGGTCTTGCTGCAAATCGATCTCGGGCGCGAGGCGCTGCACTTTAGTCTGTCTACCTCGGCCGCCAAGGTGTGGGTGGTGGCAGACAGCTTTCGCGGCGAGCCGCTGCTCGCCAACGCGTTGGCGCTGCGCTCCAACCTGCCAGACCTGCAGCAGATTGTGGTGCAAGGCGAAGAGTTGCCAGCCTCGCCAGAAGTGCTGCGGTTCGCCGACCTGCGCGCGAGCGGCCGGCGGTTGTCCGAGGCGGCTTTGGCCGCGCAACGACCGGGGCCGCTTGACCCGTACGTCATGGTGTTCACGTCCGGGACAACGGGATCGCCCAAAGGTGTGGTGCACTTGCACGCCAATTACCTGTGGGTGGCGCGTGCGTACGCTCGCTGGTTTGGTTATGAGGCGGGACAGGCGGTGCTTGACTTAGCGCCAATCTGCCACCAGACCGGGATGTTGGCAGGCGTGATGATGACCGTGGCCAGCGGCGGGCGTATTCTCCTGCTTGACCGCTTCTCGGCGCAGCGTGTCTTGCAGTGGATGGAGACGGAAAAACCCAGCTACGTGGTGGGTGCACCGCCGCACGTGATCCACCTGGCCAACGCTCCAGGCCTGCGGGCGGCAGACACTTCGTCGGTGCGGTTGTTGATCTATGCAGGCGCACCGGTACCCAGCGAGGTGTTGCGGCGACTGCAAGAAGAAGGGGGCATCCGCGTGGCCGCGATGTTCGGCTGGACGGAAGGCTTCCTCGCCACCGCAACGCGGCCGGACGATCCGATAGAGGCTGCGAGCACCACGGTGGGTTACGTCATCCCTGGTACAGAAGTGCGCCTGGTGGACGAGGATGGGCGCGATGTCCCTCCGGGGACCCCAGGGGAAATGCTATGCCGCGGCCCCAACTTTAGCGCAGGCTATTTCAACAACCCAGCCGCCTCTGCGCGCCAGTGGGACCAGGAGGGGTGGTTCCACTCCGGCGACCTCCTGCGCCAGGACGAAGCGGGGCGCTTTATCTTTCTTGGCCGCGTCGATGACATCATTAACCGCGGCGGTACGAAAATTGACCCAAAGAGTATTGAAGACGCCATTTCGGCGCACCCTGCGGTGCTCAACGTGGCTGTGGTGGGAGCCCCTGACCCGACACTCGGGCAGCAGACGGTGGCGTGTATCATCTTGCGCGAGGGGCACAGCCCTTTCTCGCTGGCAGAGCTGCGCGACTTCTTAGGCCAACGCGGGTTGGCAAAGTTCCAGTTTCCGGATCGGATAGAGTTTATGACTGAGTTGCCTACCACGCACTCCGGCAAAATCAAGAAGAAGGAACTGCGCGAGCGTTTGCTACAGGAGGTGGAAGGCCGGTGACGGACAGTGTGGCAACCGACTTGGCAGCGCGAGCCGAGGCGTTTCGGGCGCGCGCTGAGCAGTTCCGGCGGGAAGAAGCGGACGAGTGGGCGCGGGTCATTGAACGCAGCGGCGAGATCCCTGCCGCCTTGTGGCAACGCATCCGTGAGCTCGGTTTGCACCGGCTGACACTGCCCGCGTGGTCAGGCGGGGAAGGGTTGCCGCTGGCGTTGTATTTTCCCGTGTTGGAAGAGGTTGCGCGTTGTCACGGTGCCATCCGTATGGTGGTGCACGTGTCCAACAGCCTTTGGCGTACCTTAAGCCACGCCCGGCCAGACCAACAGCAGGAGTGGCTGCCGCGGCTAGCGCGCGGCGAGGCGCTGCTGGCGTTCGCCCTGACCGAGCCGGACAATGGGACGGGGGTCGACCTACAAACCAAGGCCGAGTACCGCGGTGGCCGCTTTCTGCTGCAAGGTCGCAAACACCTGATTACGTTTGCTGACTGTGCTGACGCCATTGTGGTCATTGCCAAGACGGATGCGGCTGCGGGGCGACAAGGTTTGACGGCGTTCTTGGTGCCGCGCGGGCAACCGGGGATGGAAATCACCCCCATGCCGGAGATGATGGGTGATCGCGGTTGTTCACACGCGGTGTTGACGTTCCGCGACTGCGAGTTGGCGGAGGACCACGTGATTGGCGGTGTGGGCCAGGGCTTTGATGTGGCGGTGCGCGGCTTCCTGGATCAAAGCCGGGCATGCATCGCGCAGAGCGGTGTTGGCCTGGCGCAGGCGGCCTTGGACGCGGCCATCGCGCACGTTCGCAAGCGCGTTACGTTTGGCAAGCCGCTGGCCAGCCGGCAGGCGGTGCAGATGAAACTGGCGGAGATGGCGGTGGCCATTCAAGCGGGGCGGTTGCTCTGTCTGGATGCGGCGCGCAAGTTCGATGCCGGCCAGTCGATTGCCGTCGAGGCGGCGATGGCCAAAGCGTACGCCATCCGTATGGTCGGTCAGGTCACGGATGCGGCTTTGTCGTTGCACGGCGGCATTGGCTACATGGAAGGCAGTCCGGTGGAACGGCTGTACCGCGACGCGCGGTCCCTATGGTTTGAGGAAGGTACGCTGGAGATGCAGCAGATGACGATTGCCGAGGCGCTGTTGGCACAGGCGCGGCAAGCGGAGCGGCAAGGGCGGGCAGCGCGGACAGAGTCGGCTGGTTCAGGAGGGGACGTGGGTGCGGGCAGCGGTCTTTGACCCGACCAACGGGTTGCACGTGCTTGAGGTGCCCCGTCCCGTGCCGGGACCGGGAGAGGTGTTGTTGCGCGTCGAGGCGTGCGGCGTGTGTGGCTCTGACCGGCAGTTGTTGGCAGGCCATGAGGTACCACCGGGCACGACGTTTCCGCTGATTCCGGGACACGAGATTGCGGGGCGTATCGAGTCACTAGGCCCGGGTGTGCAGGAAACGGGTGTGCTGGCGGGCGAAGCCTGGGTGGGGTGTGCGGACGGGCTGAAGGGCAAGCCGGATGGAACGGCGGACGGGTTACGCATGGGGACGGGGATGGACGCAGTACATGCCGTGGAGCCATGGCAGGTGGGAGACAAGGTGGTGGTTCACCCGTTCATACCATGTGGTCGCTGTCGCTCCTGCCGCTCTGGGCGCGCGAGTGTCTGTCCGCAGCTGCAGTTGATAGGCTTTCACCGGCCAGGTGGCTTGGCCGAGTGGGTCTGTGTACCAGCCAGTTGTCTAGTACGCCGGCCCGCTGGGCTGCCGGCCGCTGCCGCCGCCGTCCTGGCAGATGCATGGGCGACGCCCCTGCACGCTCTAGCGCAACGCGTGCGCGTGGTGCAAGAGGATTGCGTTGTGGTGTTGGGCGCGGGAGGTTTGGGCGTGGCTGCGGTGCAGGTCTGCCGTCTGCTCGGCGTTCGCCAGGTCGGTGTCGTGACGCGTCGTGCAGGGAATGAGCCAGAACTGGCACGTGCAGGGGCGGTAGCTGTTTGGTTGCGCAGTGGCGATGGCCGCGCGGCGGCACGGCAGGTGCGGCGTTGGGCGGATGGTGGTGCCGATGTGGTTGTCGAGACCACGGGCCAACCTGAGGCTTTCGCGTACGCGTTGGACCTGGTGCGTCCGGGCGGCGTGGTGTGTTTGCTCGGGTTGCCGGACGGGCAAGTGCTGCTGCCGCAGGCGAAGGTGGTGCGGCGCGGGGTGACGGCCCTAGGCAGCTTTGGCTCGACCATCGTCGACCTGCAATGGCTGTGCACCCGGGCCGCGGCGGGCGCACTGAACGCCAGTGAGCTCGTACGCCAACAGGTTCCGCTGGCAGAGGTGGAGACAGCATTTACTCCGGCAGCGGCCAGTGCCGGACGCACGGTGGTGGTCCCAGAAGAGTGGCTGCTACGGTCGCTATGAATGCCCTGTCGTTTTGCGCAGGCATGATGACCGGCAACCGCCTCACTTCATCGGCGGAATGGGATTTTCTTGTAAGGCCTCGTTGACCAGTGACGGGGGGGCAAGCGGCAGCCGCAGACGGACCGTTGTCCCTGCACCTTCCTGGCTGTGAATGCGGATCCGCCCGCCGAGTTCATGCACCACTTTATAGACCAAGGTCAATCCTAAGCCGGTTCCCTGCGTTTTGGTCGAGTAATACGGCTCACCAAGCCGCTTCAATTCATGCTGAGGAATACCACGACCGGTATCGCGGACCACAACCTCCGCATGAGTTTCACTCCGTCTGACAATCACGGTCACGGTGCCAGGGTGGTCATGGGCTTCAATCGCGTTTTTGACCAGGTTGACGAGCACCTGACAGAGTGCTTCCGAGCTGCCGGCAACCAACAGGGGTTCCGTCTGGATCTTCAAATGTACCTCGTGACTCTGTGCAAGCGGTGAAAGCAGGTTTATGGTGTATTGAACCACTTCTGTCATGTTGACGGGGATCTTGACAGCGCGAATTTCTGGACGCGACAGGTTGAGGTAATTGGTAATCATCGACTCAGCCTTGTTCATTTCCTGCAGCATGTTGTTGAGAAACTCGACGGCTTTTTCCCGTGGATAGTCGTGCTCGAGCAACAACTGTGTAAAACCGCGCACCGCCGTAATCGGATTGCGCAGCTCATGAGCAACTGAGGCGGAAAGTTGGCCAATCAGGCGCAATCGCTCGCTCTGCGCCGCGTCCAGGCGGCGTTCATGCGCATTGCGGGCGGCCACCACAAGCCGGGCGGCCACGATAAATGCCAGGTTGAAAAACAACACATACGAAACAAACGCAAGGCTGTTAAAACCAGGTAAGTGCGCGTTGTGGGCCACGTACGCATAATCCAAAAGTGAGTAACACAGCAGCGCTGCCACAAAGCCACAGCCGCGCCAGGAAAACCGCTGATGCGCCAGAGCGTAAGAGCATAGCGTCATCAACCCCACATAAACCAAGACAATCCAGATGGCACGCGGAAACAATTCTGCAATGGTATGCCAGGCTACAGGGTCAATCAGGCGGTGACTGAGCAAGGCGGCCGAAATCAACACCTGTGACGCGATGTACAAAGCCACAGCCAACCACGCGAAGGGCAGTGGCAATAGGAAAAACGCCAGCGTCAAGGCGACAATGCTCAAATTGACGCGAAGACCTGGAGAAATGGCAAAGTTGAACAGGGTGGAAGACACCGCGGCCACGACCAGCGCTGCCATGAGTGTCCAAGGTGTGGCATACGGGGAATCCTCCCGTGATTTGCGCATTTGCCACGCGTCCAAGCAGAGCAAAGGCACAAATACGCAAAGGAGGTTGGCCAAAAAGTGTTGGACATCCACCGTCTTGATCCTCCTTTGCCAACCTTACTCTTATGGAGCGCTTGGGCCGAGGCTACCAATCGAATACAAAGATACCATAAGAATTTGTACAATCGGCATGATCTGATGGGAGAATTGAAGAATTCACTGGCTAAGACATGAGACCTCCGCGGACAGCAGACAACGCAGAGGACTCCATGCTTGAGGGAGGTGCCGCTTTGCGGTTTTCAAAATGCGGTGTTGCCCGACCCGGATCAGCACGTGTTTCGTTATGAAGAAAACTTCCGCTTTTTAACGGAGCGCTTCCACTTCTTGTTTGGCAGGCCTTTGGACTTTGATGAAATGGTTGATCAAGGGATTGTGATGGTGGGGGATGCAGACCAGGTGGCCGCACAAATTCAACGCCAACAAGAAGCCATTGGGTTTGGCCGGTTGGCTTGTATTTTTAACTTCGGCAATCTGCCCCACGCAGCGGTTTTGGCGTCTATGCAGCGCTTTGCCGAGCAGGTGATGCCACGATGGCAGAACGCAAACGGGCGTAGCAAAGCGTAACAGTTAAAAGGAGAATGGCGGCGGCGCTTTCGTGGCCTGTGACGGCGTGTCCTCGAGCGCATAAAACGAAGTATCCTGTATGGGCAGCAGGGATGCAAAGAGTGGCAGTCGAATGGAAAAATGGAATAGGGATGTTGAGATTCTTTGCTGCGAGGAGGCGGCAACGTGCCAGAGACAAAAATTTTGTTACAGGAATCGGAAATCCCAGAGCGCTGGTACAACATCATGGCCGATATGCCCAACCTGCCAGCGCCGCCACTCCATCCGGCGACAGGCCAACCAGTGACCCCGGATGCCCTTTCTGCTATCTTTCCGCCTGCGTTGATTGAACAGGAAGCAACTCGAGAACGCTGGTTGGAGATTCCTGAAGAAGTGCGCGAGTTGTACCGATTGTGGCGGCCTTCTCCGATGTACCGCGCCCACCGCCTGGAACGGGCACTCGACACCCCAGCGCGGATTTACTACAAATATGAGGGTGTAAGTCCGGCGGGCAGACACAAACTGAACACCGCCATCCCGCAAGTATATTATAACCGGGCTGCAGGGATCAAGCGGATAGCCACTGAGACGGGTGCCGGCCAGTGGGGGAGCGCCCTGAGCATGGCCTGCCAGTTCTTCGGGCTGGACTGTACCGTGTACATGGTCAAAGTCAGTTATCAGCAAAAGCCCTACCGGCGCATCCTGATGTCCACGTTTGGAGCTGAGGTCATTGCCAGTCCCAGTGATCGGACACAGGCGGGCCGGACGGTGTTGGCTGAGCACCCAGATTCACTGGGCAGCCTGGGGATTGCTATCTCAGAAGCAGTGGAAGACGCAGCGGGACGAGCAGATACCAATTACGCCCTGGGCAGTGTGTTAAACCACGTCTGCTTGCACCAGACGGTGATTGGTCTGGAAGCTAAGCGCCAACTGGAAAAAGCGGGCGAGTATCCTGATGTTGTGATTGGCTGTTGCGGGGGCGGCAGCAACTTTGCAGGACTGGCGTTCCCGTTCTTGGCGGACAAGCTGACCCAGGGTAAAGCGCTGCGCGCCATTGCGGTTGAGCCAGAGGCGTGTCCGACGCTCACGCGCGGCAAGTTTGCATACGACTTTGGCGATATCGCACAACTGACTCCCCTGCTACAGATGTACACCCTGGGACACACCTTTGTCCCTGCTGGCATCCACGCGGGCGGATTGCGTTACCACGGGGATTCACCGTTGGTCAGTCAGCTGTACCACGACGGTTGGATTGAAGCGGTGGCATACGGACAAACGCAGGTGTTTGCGGCGGCGGTTCAGTTTGCTCGGACGGAAGGGATTGTCCCGGCCCCAGAGTCGGCGCATGCCATCCGCGCGGCCATTGACGAGGCTTTGAAGTGCCGTGAGTCCGGCGAGCCAAAGGTCATCCTGTTTGGCTTAAGCGGTCATGGCCACTTTGATCTGGCGGCGTATGAAACGTACCTGGCCGGCGATTTAGAAGACGTACCTTTGTCGGAAAACGCGTTGGCTGAAGGACTGTCACACCTGCCCGTGGTACGCTAAACCTGGGTTCTAACTGTTCAGCGGCGGCTGTATTCGAGCAGAATACAGCCGGTTTTTTAACGGTCGTGTAACCTAGTATGGGCGATCACGGTGGGGTGACGGGGTTTGGCTGACGGGAAGGCGCAAACGGGGGCGTGGAGGCTGCACCAGGGCGCCCATAGCGGCTCCGACGGACGCTAACAGTTCCCCTGTGCGGCCGCGCGGGGCCCGCATACCGTGCTCCGGCTCCTGTATCTGAGAAAAGATTCTTGTTTGACTATTCTAAAATAAAAGGTCAGAATATAGTTAATTATATTTGGGACGGTGTCCCAGTCAGTGTCTCGGTCACGGTGCCCATGGTTGTTCCATCCCTGTCCCGTTCCATATCCCAATCCGAAGGTCTTCATGACTCCATCTAGCCATTTCTCCGTCATCTATGACGAAAGGGGAGAGGTTATGACGCGGTCATCGGCTTCTGTCGTGAGGGTGTCAGATCTGATGGATACAGGGCGACTGCGCGGGTTTCAGTACGTCGTGATGGTGGTTTGCGGACTGGTAGCGACACTCGACGGCTTCGATTTGCAAAGCATTTCCTTTGTTGCCCCCGTCTTAACGAAGCTTTGGGGCATCCAACCGACAGATCTGGGTCCTGTGTTTTCAGCCAGTCTGGCTGGATTAATGGTAGGTGCCTTGTTGGCTGGTCCGGTGGCGGATTGGATTGGCAGAAAAAAAGTCGTTGTCGTTTCCGTTTTCGCCTTTGGTCTGTTTTCGCTGTTGACCGCCAGCGCACATTCTACCGGAGAATTGCTGTTCTATCGGTTACTTACGGGGTTAGGCTTGGGAGGCTCGATGCCTAATGTGATCGCTTTGACCGCAGAATACTCGCCCGACCGAATCCGCCGTACGCTGATTACGGTGATGTGGTTCGGAGTCCCTGTGGGCGTGGTGGCGGGTGGGTTGTTGGCGGCTTGGATGATCCCGGCGTTTGGCTGGACCTCTGTGTTTTACCTCGGCGGTGTCGTTCCACTGTTGATTAGTGGGATTGCCGTCCTCTACATGCCGGAGTCTTTGCGCTTTCTAGTCAGCCGTGGGAG
>JAILZF010000036.1 GCA_023512635.1 Alicyclobacillus sp.
CCACAGGCGGAACCAGCGTCACGCTCTTCGATATGTAGACGTCCTTCCCTGTCCATATTCCTGGTGAGTGTTGGAATCCAGGGATTTGTAATGGCAAACGGCCGGAGAGCGCGTCTGCGTGTACTTGCAGGTAACGCTCCGGGGTCCCCATGTCCATCCAGTAGCCTGGCAGCAGACAACCCTGAACGAGTCCGCCGCGGCGGATCAGCTCCGGGAAGGTCTCCCGTTCCACTGAGACCTCGCGCCCAACTGGAATAGAGCGCAACACAGCTTGTTCCATCACGTAGATACCAGCGTTGATCCGCTTGGAGGGAGCGGCGTGGCGCGGTGGTTTTTCGACAAAACGGACAATCCGGCCGGTGACGGTCTGCTCGACCACCCCATACGCGGACGGGTCGTCGACTTCGGTTAAACCGATGGTGACCAGGGCTCCCGCATTCCGGTGGGCTTCAAGCAGAGGTAGCAAAGGGACCAGGTGGACGATGTCGGCGTTGAGCACAACAAACCGTTCCCCCAAGTCCGTATGCTCCGCGGCATGACGAATCGCCCCCGCGGTTCCGAGCAGGTCGGGCTCTTCGCTGTACTGGATAGAGACACCCAAGGCGCGTCCATCTTGGAAGTATGCGCGAATCTGCTGCGCTTCATGCTTGACAGCGAGCACAAAATGTTGGATGCCTTGGGATTTGAGGTGTAGTAACAGGTGTTCCAGCCAGGGCCGGTTGACCACAGGCACCAGAGGTTTGGGCGTGGTTTGGGTGAGGGGCCGCAAGCGAGTGCCCAGTCCGCCCGCCAACAGCAATGCTTTCATCAAACATCCCTCCGTTTGGCTAGTGTTGACCTCTCCACGCGGACGAGTCAGCGCAGGCCAAAGAGATGATGCAGTGAAAGAGAGCAGTTGTTCCCCGGGCAACCAGAGGGCCTGGCAAACCAGGGATGGGTAGGTTGTTAGCACTCATATTGGACCGCTGCTAAATAAGATAGCGAATGAGGGAAACAATCTCAAGTCGACCAGCGAGTCTTTCAAGCTAGTTTCAAGTTTTTTTTGTCATGGTGAGAATGGTTCACCCCACGTGTGGAGCGTGTGAGGGGACAACTCACAAGAAATGCGAGGTGATCCCGTGTGAACACAGCGTTTTGGCGTTGGTTCGGCGTGGCGGGAGTGTCGGCGCTGATAGGAGCAACGGCGGCGCTGGCAGCTGGGCCATGGGTCTGGAACCTGGCGGAAGCTGGAGCCACCAGCAGCCCTGCGGTGGCCGCAGCAAATGTACAGACGACTCCGGCTGTGGCGAATGTCACGGTGACCGACGGGATCGAACAAGTGGTAAAAAAAGTGGAACCCGCTGTGGTTGGGGTGGTGGACTATACAACCCAGTCGCCAGACACCTGGTTCTCAACGTCTACTTCTGGTTCACCCACTGAGTCTGGGGTGGGCACGGGCGTGATCTTTGCAAAAGACAGCCAGTGGGCATACGTGGTGACGAACAACCACGTCGTGGACGGGGCCGACAAGGTCGAAGTGGTCCTAGGCTCGGGTAAACACCTGCCGGCCACGGTGGTGGGCACGGACATGTTTACCGACTTGGCGGTCCTCAAGGTACCGGTAGCGGACGTCAAAAATGTGACGCCGGTGCAGTTTGGCGATTCCGATAACCTGCAGGCGGGTGAACCGGCCATTGCCATTGGTACCCCGATGGGTTTGGACTTTGCTGATACGGTGACTGCTGGGATTGTCAGTGCGCCTAAGCGCGTGATGCCTGTGGAGGAGCCGGACACCAACCAGGTTCTCGACTACCAAACGGTTATCCAGACGGACGCTGCCATCAACCCGGGAAACAGCGGCGGCCCGTTGTTGAACATTGCCGGTCAAGTGATTGGCATCAACAGCAGCAAGATTGTCGCTGAGGGCGTGGAAGGGATGGGCTTTGCCATCCCGGCTCGCGTGGTGCAAAACGTGGCGTACCAAATCCTGCAGACTGGCCACGCGGTGCACCCGGCCATCGGAGTAGAAGGGTATTCGCTCGCAAGTCTGCCGGCTGTTTTGCGGCCAGACGTCCCGGTGGATTACGGCGTCTGGGTACGGACGGTGACCTCGCCGCAGGCGAGCGCTGCCGGCTTGCGGCCACAGGACGTCATCGTCGCCGTCGACGGCCATACGGTGCAAAGCGCCGCCGACTTGCGGACGTATGTGTTTGACAATGGGCAGGTCGGCAAAACGGTGCAGTTGACCGTGTACCGCGGCAGCCAGAAGCTGACGCTGACCGTCCCGCTGACCGATATGAACCAGGTGAGCAACGCTCCGCAGACGGCGCCTGCCTCGCCTTACGGTAACTAAAATTTTAAGGCCAGCGAATGTACGATCGGCTCACCTTCACGCAGCCTCCTGTTATGCACGGCCACCTTTCGCGTGGCCGTGTTCGTTCGACACCCTCCGCACGCTGACCGTGCTACGCTCATTGCAGAGCGCAGGTGAACCGTTGCGCAGGAGAGGGGTGGCCGGATGCGTGGGCTGGTGTGTGTAGCGGCGTGGGCGTTGGCCGCGTACGCTGCGTGGCAGTCGTACGCGATTGCGATGGCAGGGGTGATGAACGACATTCCCCAGTTAACGGGGGATGGCGGAGCCGGTTTGGTGTTTGCGGGGCTTTGCGCGTTGACGGGGTTGTGGGCGTGTTGGCAACCCGGTTGGGCGGTCGCAGGGTTTGTGGCCGCCGGTTTGCTGGCGGTGGGGACCGCCTGGGACTTTGGCGATCCGGTGGTGTATGTATGGGCAGCGGCGGCTGGCTTGGTGGCCAGCGTGAGCTGGCTGGCGGCGCGTTGGTCACGGCCGCGCGGCCGGCATGTACGGCAGCGGCAGCCGGCGCGCCACGCCCGGCGGAGCGTAGGCCGCGCTTGAGCAAGTAGACCCTGGCCGCCAGCCAGAGGAAACGTGGTATCATGCGAGTAGCAGCATGGTACCACGTTTTTTGCGGTGGAGGTTCAATCGCCAAGGAGTGCCAGGACGGCGGCCTTTGCTGGTGCGGGAGCCGTCAGCAGCATGGCGCGCGGGCAGGAGTGACAACCGCCGTTCAGTGGCTGGAAGCCAGCGGTGACAAAGGGGGAGAGACGTGCGCATCGCCTTGATGACCACCTGCTTGGTGGACCAATTTTTCCCACAGGTTGCCGAGTCCATGGTCCGTGTCTTGGCGGCTTGCGGCGTGCAAGTAGAGGTTCCATCAGCCCAGACGTGTTGTGGCCAACCGGCCTACAACAGCGGGTTTGCCGCAGAAGCGCGGGTTGTCGGGCAGACGCTGCTGACGGCGTTCGCCGACGCGGAGTACGTGGTGACGCCGTCCGGGTCGTGTGCCGGTATGGTTCATCACGTTTTCCCTACATTATTCCAGGGCAGTCCACACAGCAGCCAGCAAGCTCAGGCGCTGGCCGAAAAGACGTACGAGTTCTCCCAGTTTCTGCTGCAGGTCTTGGGTATAGACGACCTTGGCGCGGTGTTCCCGCACCGCGTGACGTTTCACCCTTCCTGTCACGGGCTGCGCCTGCTCGGCGTGCGCGCAGAACCTGTGCGACTGTTGCAGCGGGTCCGGGGATTGACCTATGTGGAACTGCCTGCTGCAGAGGACTGTTGTGGCTTTGGGGGGACGTTTGCTCTTAAGCTGCCTGCGCTCTCCACGGCCATGGTAGATGAAAAGGTGCGCCATGTGCTAGCCACCGGGGCGGAGGTGCTGGTCAGCACCGATATGGGCTGCTTGATGAACATGGGTGGCCGTTTACGGCGACTGGGTCATCCGGTGCGCGTGATGCACCTGGCCGAGTTGTTGGCTGAGGGCCTGCGGCAAGGGGGGCGGTAATCGTGCAGACGTCGGTGCAAGGTTCCCGTACTTCTGCGTCCGGTCAGGCAGCGGGCACGCTGGCGGAGCGGGTGGAACGGGCGCTGCAGGACGATTTTTTACGGCGGGCTGTCCAATTCACGACGCAGCGGCTGCGCCACAACAAGCAACAGGCGGCGGCGGCACTGGGCCAGTGGGAGGCGTGGCGGGAGCGCGGCCGCCAGATTCGCGCGCACACGGTGGCCCATCTCGACCGCTACCTGCAGCAGTTTGTGGAAAACGTCCGGCGCCACGGCGGCCATGTCCACTTTGCCGCGGACGCAGCCGAGGCGGTGCATTTGGTGGTCCAGCTGGCCTGTGACCGTGGGGTGCGCTTGGCCGTCAAGTCCAAGTCGATGGTCTCGGAAGAGGTCCATTTGAACGATGGCTTGACGGCGGCGGGCGTACGCGTGGTGGAAACCGACCTGGGTGAATACATCATTCAGTTGGCAGGGGAGCCGCCCTCGCACTTGATTGCCCCAGCCATCCATAAAAACCGCGAGCAAATCCGGGACCTGTTCTGCGCTGCAGGGGGCCGAGGCTTAACCACCGACACGCCGTCACTGGCCGGTTTTGCCCGGCAGCAGTTGCGCCAGCTGTTTCTCACCGCCGACCTGGGCATCAGCGGCTGCAACTTTGCCATCGCTGAAACGGGGACAGTGGTACTGTTTACCAATGAGGGCAACGGCCGTATGGTCACCAGCCTGCCGCGCACTCATATTGTCATGCTTGGCATGGAACGGTTGCTGCCGACACTGGCAGACCTCGAAGTGATGGCCAACCTCTTGCCGCGCAGTGCCACCGGGCAAAAGCTGACCGCGTATATGACCCTCCTGACCGGCCCGCGGCGGGAGGGGGAGGGTGACGGTCCTGAGGAGTTGCACGTGGTGGTGCTGGACAACGGCCGCTCCAACTTGTTAGGCGATCCCGCTTTTCAAGACGTGTTGCATTGTATCCGCTGTGGGGCCTGCCTCAATGTTTGTCCGGTCTACCGGCAGGTGGGCGGCCACGCATACGGCTCTGTCTACCCTGGGCCGATTGGGGCCGTCTTAACCCCGCTTTTGCAACCCGGGCCAGAGACGGCTGACCTGCCTTATGCCTCCAGCTTGTGCGGCGCCTGTTTTGAAGCCTGTCCGGTAAAAATCCCGCTGCATGACCTGCTGGTGCGGTTGCGCCAGCGGAACGTCGAGCGCGGATGGGTCAAGCCGGGTGAGCGTCTGGCTTGGTACGCCTTCCAACGCACCTTCGCCCGCCCAGGACGGTACCGCCGGGTGATGCGACTGGCGCGCTGGGCGCAAGCAGGGCGTGTCCAGGCCGGTGAGTTGGCGCAAGCGCCCGGCCCGCTGCGCGGTTGGACGGCCAGCCGGCAGGCGCCGGCCCTGGCTGCGCGCAGTTTCCAGGAGCGTTGGTCTGCCTTGGCGGCCGAGTTAAGGGAGCGGCCAGCGGCGAAGGAGGACGCGAACGATGCGTGAGGCGGAGTTTTTTGCGCGCCTGGCTCAGCGTCTTGGAAATCGTCTGCCGCAGGCTGAGCCGTCCCTTCATGTGCCAGGTCCGCCGCCCTTCTGGCGTCACCATCAACTCCCGCTGGCCGAACGGGTGCGTAAGTTTCAACACGAGTTGCAGCAATTGGGCGGCGACTGCCGTATCTACGCCAGCCACGCGGCACTCGGCCGCGGGCTGGCGGCGTTGATCGCTGAGCTTGCGTCGTCGCGGATTGGCGTGTGGGGCGGGGAATTCACCCGCCTGTATCCGGTCGCAGAGTGGCTGCCAGGCTACCCAATCGTCACCTGGGACCCGCAGGAGGGGAATAGCGACCGCAGGGCCCAGTGGGCTTGCGTGGAGGTGGGTTTGACCGGATGTGACTGGGCGGTGGCCGACACCGGAACCCTGGTGTTGTGCAGCTCGCCGGAGCAAGGGCGGGTCACCAGCCTGCTGCCGCCGGTGCACGTGGCCCTGGTACGCATCAGCCAATTGGTCACCCGCCTAGGCGAGGTGTTGGCCGCACTGGCGGATCGGCCGCAAGATATGCCGGCTGCGGTGCAGTTCATCACCGGGCCCAGCCGCTCCTCGGACATTGAAGGCGATGGCACCGTAGGCATTCACGGGCCGGCGGCGGTGTACGCCTTGTTATGGGACGACACCGGCGAGTGGCCGACCCCTGGAGGCGAGGAGCAGGCATGAAAACGCGCTTGACCGAGCTGCTCGGCATTCGCTATCCCATCCTGCAAGGCGGCCTGGCCTACCTGGCCCGTGCTGAACTCGCGGCGGCGGTGGCCAACGCGGGGGGCCTGGGCCAGGTCACGGCGACCTCCTTGCCTTCACCCGCCGCCCTGGCGGCGGAGATTGCGCGCACACGCACGCTGACGTCACAGCCGTTTGCGGTCAACCTGGCCCTCAGCCAGCACCGTGATGTGTTGGCGTTGCTTGCTACCGCCTTGGACTGCGGTGTTACGGTGTTGACGTTGACGGGCGGCAACCCTGAGCCGGTGTTGCGCCGCGTGGCGGGGACGGGCGTACGCACACTCGTTCTGGTCAGCTCTGTCCGGCAAGCGCAAAAAGCCGAGGCGCTGGGCGCTGACGCCGTCATCGCGGTGGGCCAAGAAGGCGGCGGCCACCTCGGGCGGGACGACACAGGCACACTGGTGCTCGTACCGCGCGTGGTGGATGCGGTGTCGATTCCAGTGGTGGCCAGTGGCGGGATTGCTGACGGGCGCGGGCTGTTGGCGGCGCTGGCGCTGGGGGCGGATGGCATCGAGATGGGGACGCGTTTCGTGGCCACGCAAGAGAGTCCGGCCCATCCGCACTATAAACAGCGCCTGATCAGCGGACATGAGACGGACACGCTGGTGATCAAGCGCACCCTCGGCCAGCCGGGCCGCGTGCTGCGCACAGACTGGGCAGAGGCCATTTTGGCGCGGGAGCAACAGGGCGCGGATGCGGCTGAGTTGTGGCCGCTGTTGACCGGTGAGCGCAACGTCCGGGCGGCGCTCGCGGGGGAGATGGAGGAAGGGTTTGTCTGGGCGGGCCAGTCGCTGGGCTTGATTGACGACCTGCCTACGGTGGCGGAGCTGATGGAACAGATGGTGGCTGAGGCCCACAGGGGCTGGCAAGCGCTGCAGGCGGTATGGGGCTGAGACGCAGGTACCGTCCCGGCCGTCTGTGGGTTGATCTGTCCTTGACGGTTGCTGACACAGGCGTGTCAGAACGTGAGGCAGGGAGGTGAGTCTCTGGCGGTGGAAGAGGTGGTGGTGGTGGCCGCCAAGCGCACGGCCATCGCCAAGCAAGGCGGGGGCCTGCGTGAGGTGCCACCGGAACAGCTGGCGGCCGTGGCATTGCGGGCCGCTCTGGCGGCAGCGGGCGTGCAGCCCGCGCAAGTGGAAGAAGTGGTGCTCGGCAATGTGGTCGGGCCGGGCGGCAACCTGGCTCGCTTGACCGCCCTTACCGCGGGCCTGCCTTTGCACGTTCCCGGCGTCACTGTGGATGCGCAGTGCGGTTCCGGGCTGCAAGCGGTGCACCAGGCGGCGTTATCCATCCGCTGTGGCCAGCGCCGGTTGGTGGCGGCAGGCGGGACTGAGAGTGTCAGCCGGGCTCCTTGGCGGATGGAAAAACCCTCGTCCCTGTACAGCCTGCAGCCGCCGCGTATCTATACACGGGCCCGGTTTGCACCCGACTGGATTGGCGATCCCGATATGGGGGTGGCGGCGGAAACGGTGGCCCGCATCTACGGGGTGTCGCGGGCGGAGCAAGACGCGTTTGCGTTGCGCAGCCACCGCCTAGCGGTGGCGGCCCAGCAAGCTGGCGACTTGGCTTTAGAGATTGCCCCATGCCCGCTGCCGGACGGGCGGACGTTTGACCAGGACGAGGAACCGCGCCCGCACACCAGTCTCGAGAAATTAGCCCGTTTGTCCCCTGTGTTTGTGCCTGACGGCACGGTGACGGCGGGCAACGCTTGCGGCATCAACGACGGCGCCGCGGTGGTGCTGCTGGCGGCCGCGTCTCACGCTGCGGCGCTCGGCCTGCGGCCGGTGCTGCGGCTGGCTGACTGCGAACTGGTGGGGGTGGACCCGAACGTGCTAGGGATTGGGCCCGTCCCGGCCATTCGGCAGTTGCTGCAGCGCCACGGCTTGACGTGGGCGGATATCGACCTTATAGAAATCAACGAGGCGTTTGCTGCTCAAGTCCTGGCGTGTGTCCGGCTGTTGGAGCTGCCCATGGAACGGCTGAACGTGTGTGGCGGTGCGCTGGCCTTGGGACACCCGTACGGGGCATCGGGCGCGGTGCTGGTGACCCGGCTGTTTTACCAGTTGCCGCGGCGCGGCGGGCGTTGGGGGGTGGCAGCCCTGGGCGTTGGCGGGGGGCTCGGAATTGCCTCGCTGTGGGAGTGTGTCGGCACCTGGCAGGCGGCTTTCCCAGCGGCCGCGCCGTCCGCTGTCCCGCAGGGAAAGGGGTGAGCTGGCGTGGCAGGGTTCAAGCGACGCGAGGGAGATCTCCAGCATGGTGGGGCCGGCGGGCAGCAGGCAGGAGGGGCCACGTACCAGCGGATCGACCAAATGGTGTGGAGCCAAGCACAGCGTCACCCGCAACGCTGGGCGCTGTGCACGCCGGAGCGCAGCCTGCGTTACGCGGAACTCGCAGCGTACATGGCGGACGTGCGTGCCCGCGCCCAGGCGTGTGGCTGGGGGGCGGGCGACAAGGTGGCCCTCTGGTTGGACAACCGCTGGGACGCCTTGCCAGAGTTGCTTGGTTGGTTGTACGCAGGATTGGCGGTGGCGCCGCTCAATCCGCGTTGGACGGCAGCCGAGCAGGAGCAGGTGCTGTCGGCCTTGCAGCCGGCAGTGGTCACTTGGCCGTCCGCTTCTTCAGTGGCTGGCCGCCAGCGCGCAGATGCAGGCCAAGGCACCTGCTCAACCGGGACGAGGCTGGACACAGGGTGGTGTTGGCAACCTTATGGTGCCGGTGCGGAGCACGTGCCGGAGGACGTGTTTTACATCGGTTACACGTCCGGCACCACGGGGCAACCCAAAGGTATTCGCCGGACGCACGCCTCCTGGCTTTGCAGCTTTCCTGCCATGACAAAAGAATTTGCCTTGTCACCAGGGGCACGTATCCTGGTGCCTGGCCCGTTATGCTATTCGGCTTCCTTGATTGCCGCCCTGCACGCGTTTGCCTTAGGAGGTACGGCTGAGATTCACGCGCGTTTTGACGCCGAGTACGTGTCTCGCCGCTTGGCGAGCGGCGAGGTCGACGCGGTGTTTCTGGTGCCGGCGTTGTACCGCGACCTGGTGGAGTGGCAAAGCGGGGCCGGGGTGTGCACGCAGCCGGTCTGCATGATCACGGCTGGCGACAAAATGCCGGCGCGACTTAAACAGCAGTTGTTTGCCGTCTTCCCGCAAGCCCGCTTGTACGAGTATTACGGTACGTCTGAAACCGGGTTCGTGACGGTCTTGCCAGCGGCGGACCAGTGGCGCAAGCCAGAGTCGGTGGGACGCGTGTTTGCTACGGCAGAGCTGCGCGTCTTGGACGGTGAGATCCAGGTGCGCAGCCGCATGGGGTTTTGCGGGTATGAGGGGCCGCACGCCCGGGAACTGGAAGCTCGTGTGGAACGCGGGGACGGGTGGCGAGCCACGGGAGATTGCGGTTGGTTGGATGCCGAAGGCTACCTGTACTTAACTGGCCGGAGTGAGGAGCGGTTGGTGGTGGGCGGAGTGAACGTCTACCCGCGTGAATTGGAACAGGTGCTGGAGCGTCATCCCGCGGTGCGGGAGGTGGCGGTCATCGGCGTACCAGACCAGCGCCTGGGTGAGGTGCCGGTGGCGTGTGTCGTCTGGTGGAACGAGGCGGCAGAAGGTGAGCTGTCTGCGTACCTGGCGGCCACCTTGGCCCCGTTCAAGCGCCCGCGGGTCATCTGGAGTGTACCAGCACTGCCGCGCAACGCTGCGGGCAAAGTGGTGAAAAGGGCCCTTGTACAGGCTTACTTGGCGCAGGCGGCCGGATGGTCCGGGCAGATTGGCAGAAAAAATTAAAAATCAGAACATTGCCCGCCACTGCGCGAAAGTAAGCGGTTGCGCCGGCTGCCGCCATCGCTTTCACCTGGGAAAAAACCACAGCCGCTCATTGACATGCTTTTCGAACGGTCTTACAATCTCCAACAAACCAGCCGTTGGTGGCGCTGGCCGAGTTCAATGGGATCTTGCCCAAAAAACGCGTCCTCCAAAACCGTTGTTGAAACGGTGTATAATGTTCGTATCTGGTTTGGGACGAAGGCGTCGCACCTTGGCGTGCAACGCCAGACCTGCTTGCAGCCTGTGCGGCTGTACGCCCTCCTTCCGCCTCTCTGGATGTGCATGCCGGCGAAGCCGTAGGAGTAGATGCGAGAATGGATTGGGAGAGTGGAACTGGTGCCGCAGTGGATCTTCATCAATGGCGAATTCGTGACCAAAGAGAACGCAAAAATCTCTGTCTACGACCACGGCTTTTTGTACGGCGACGGCGTGTTTGAGGGCATTCGCGCGTACAGCGGCAACGTCTACCGGTTGCGCGAACACCTCGTGCGCCTCTACGATTCGGCCAAGGCCATCATGCTCAACATCCCGTACGACATGAGTGAGATGGAACAGATTGTCGTGAACACCTTGCGCCAAAACCAGCTGGAAGACGCCTACATCCGCTTGGTGGTCTCGCGCGGAGATGGCAACCTTGGCTTGGACCCGTCTTCTTGCAAACGGCCCAATGTCATTGTGATTGCCGAGCAGTTGGCGCTCTACCCAAAAGAATTTTACGAGCGCGGACTTGAAGTGGTGACGGTGCCGACGCGGCGCAACCGCTCCGACATCCTCAACCCGAAGATCAAGTCACTCAATTATTTAAATAATATCTTGATGCGGTTGGAGGCCCAGCTGGCAGGCGCAGGGGAAGCCTTGACGCTAAACACCGAAGGGTATGTGGCGGAATGTTCAGGCGACAATGTGTTTGTGTTGCGCCATCATACCCTTTGGACACCACCCAGCTACCTAGGGGCATTGGAGGGGATTACCCGCAACGCCATCCTCGAAATTGCCCGCGACTTGGGTTATGTCGTGAAGGAAGAGCCGTTTACCCGGCACGAGTTGTACACCGCGGATGAAGTCTTCCTGACGGGGACGGCGGCAGAAATCGTACCCGTGGTCAAAGTGGACGGCCGGGTCATCGGCGACGGCAAACCGGGGCGGCACACCTTGGGCTTGTTGGCGGAGTTCCGCAAACGCGCGGTCAGCGAGGGCGTCAAGGTGTATCCTGAACGCCAACTGTCGTAACGTTGGCAGACAGTTCTGGGACCCCGGCAGGTGTCCTGGGAGACTTCGAATTTAACGGTGAAAGGCGGGCAGGATGGCATGCGCAGCGACATGATTAAAAAAGGCGTCGATCGCGCTCCACACCGCAGCTTGCTGTACGCAGCTGGCGTGAAGCCGACCGATTTAGGCAAACCGTTTATTGCGGTCTGTAACTCGTACGTCGATATCGTCCCGGGACACGTTCACCTGCGCGAGTTTGCGGCAGTGGTGAAACAAGCAATCCGCGACGCGGGGGCAGTGCCGTTTGAGTTTAACACCATCGGTGTGGACGATGGGATAGCCATGGGTCACATAGGTATGCGCTACTCGCTGCCAAGCCGGGAACTGATTGCGGATGCTGCCGAAACCATGATCAACGCCCATTGGTTTGACGGCGTTTTTTATATACCCAATTGTGACAAAATCACCCCTGGGATGTTGATGGCTGCGGTGCGCACGAATGTCCCGGCGGTCTTTGTCTCCGGTGGGCCGATGGCGGCTGGGCGGACGCGCACCGGTAAGACGCTGACCCTTAGCTCGGTCTTTGAAGGGGTTGGAGCCTATCAAGCCGGCCATCTTTCTTCAGCAGAGTTGCAAGAGATTGAAAACAACGCCTGTCCGACGTGTGGCTCTTGCTCGGGGATGTTCACAGCCAATTCCATGAACTGTATCATGGAGGTCTTGGGTATCGCCCCGCCGGGCAACGGTACGGTGTTGGCGATTTCAGAGGACCGCCGGCAGTTGATCTACGACGCAGTGCGTTACCTCATGCAGATGATTGAGAAGGACGTCCGGCCACGCGACATTATTACAGCAGAAGCGATTGACGACGCGTTTGCGCTGGATATGGCGATGGGCGGGTCGACCAACACGGTGCTGCACCTGCTAGCGATTGCCAATGAAGCAGGCATTGATTACGACTTGCAGCGTATTAACCAAGTGGCAGAACGCGTACCCTACTTGGCCAAAATCGCGCCGGCCTCTGACTACACCATTCAAGATGTGCATCAGGCCGGCGGGGTCAGCGCGATTTTAAAAGAGCTGTTGCGGGTACCCGGTGCATTGCACGCGGACCGTATCACGGTGACAGGGAAGACCTTGCGCGAAAACGTGGCAGACGCTGAGATTCGCGACGAACGGGTCATCCGCCGCAAGGAGCAGGCGTACAGTCCGGTCGGCGGGTTATCCATTTTGTACGGCAACCTGGCACCGGACGGAGCCGTGATCAAGGTCGGTGCAGTGGATCCCTCGATTACGCGGTTTGAAGGGGCTGCCATTATCTACGAGTCGCAAGAAGAAGCCCAGCAAGGCATCGCTAGCGGTGAGGTTCAACCGGGTCATGTGGTGGTGATCCGCTACGAAGGTCCGAAGGGCGGTCCGGGGATGCCGGAGATGCTGGCACCGACGTCGGCCATTGTCGGACGCGGTCTAGGCACAGAGGTGGCCTTGATCACAGACGGGCGTTTTTCCGGTGCCACGCGCGGCATCGCTGTCGGGCATATCTCTCCCGAAGCGGCTGAGGGCGGACCGATTGCCTTGCTGCAAAACGGGGACCGCATCGTGATTGACCTGCCAAACCGGCGGATTGACGTGTTGCTTTCCGAAGAGGAACTGGCTAGCCGGCGGGCAGCTTGGCAGGCGCCAGAGCCCAAAGTCAAGTCAGGCTACCTGGCGCGTTACGCCAAACTCGTGACGTCCGCCAACACAGGCGGGATCCTGAAAGTGTAATGTTGAAACGGCGGCTGTCCGGCGACAGCCCGGCTACGGCTGGAGCGATTCCGGCGAAACCGAAAAGGAGGGGAGAGGCATGGGTGTCGAGCTGAAACAACCGGCCGGCGTGGGCCAGCCGGTCCAACCCGCCATGAACGGGGCGCGCATGCTGGTAGAAGCGTTGAAGCAGGAGCAGGTTGACGTCATTTTTGGCTACCCGGGCGGTGCTGTGCTGACGATTTACGACGCGTTGTACGACGCGGGCATCCGGCACGTATTGACGCGCCATGAACAGGGCAGCATCCACGCAGCGGAGGGGTATGCGCGCGTAACCGGCAAGCCCGGCGTCGTCATCGCCACCTCCGGTCCTGGTGCCACCAACCTGGTGACTGGACTGGCGGACGCGATGATGGACTCCCTTCCGTTGGTGGTTTTTACAGGGCAAGTGGCGACCCAGGTGATTGGAACGGACGCGTTCCAAGAGGCGTCCATCATCGGAATCACCATGCCCATCACCAAACACAACTTCCAGGTGCGCACGGTGGAAGAACTGCCGCGCATGGTGAAAGAGGCGTTCCATATTGCGGCCACCGGCCGTCCGGGGCCAGTGTTGATTGACGTGCCCAAAGACGTGACCAACGCCATCGGCCTGTTCCGTTACGACGACGAGGTGCGCTTGCCCGGTTACCAGCCCACGGTGCAGCCGCACCGGATGCAGATCCGCAAGCTGGTGGAAGCCATCCGCCAGGCGCACAAACCCGTGGTGCTGGCGGGGGCAGGCGTGGTGCACGCGCGAGCGCATGAACTGCTGCTGGCGTTTGTCGAGAAGGTGCAGGTGCCCGTGGTGAACACCCTGCTCGGCCTGGGCAGCTTCCCGTATCATCACCCGCTGTTCTTAGGTATGGGCGGGATGCACGGCACGTATGCGGCAAACAAGGCGCTCTACGAGGCAGACCTGATTATCAA
>JAILZF010000037.1 GCA_023512635.1 Alicyclobacillus sp.
ATGACCTGCACACCGCTTAGCGTTGTCGTGTACCGCAAGCGGCCCCCTCCTGCGTTGCCGCCGCTCGCAGCGGGGCGAATCGTGGTCAACGTTAGCATGTCCCGGCTGCTGTGGCATGATTCACCAAGGGTGCCAGATGTGTGGCAATCCACGCGTGGCCGCGGTCATTGGGGTGAACGGGCAAGATGGGGCTGTGCAACACGTCTTCCAGACGGCCGTGCCGGTATCCGGCAATCAACGCTGGTTCGCGTCCGGCGAACCAGGCGTCCGCAGGTGCCAGCAGTGCACCGTGGCGCGCGGCGAGCAGGCGCGTCTGCTGGTTGAGCGCGGCGATGGCTTGGACGGCCAACGGGCTGTTGGGGAATGGGTTGTACTGGGTGCACACGAGGATACGAGAACAGCCCCTGCGCCGCAGGAACGTCAACAGCTGTTGCAGGTTGCGGTGATAGCCGGCCAGGGCCTGCTTGATTACGCTGGGTTTGGCCCCGTGCAACAGGGCGAGGCCGGCGGCTGCCAGGTCATCCCCGCCGACCCAGACGCTGAGGACAGGGGGGCCGGGCTGCGGCGGTTGCTCTGAGACGGCCGCGAGCAAATCTGCGCTCGTCCAGCCCGGGTGGGCGAGCACGTCCACCAAGGTCAGTACGCTGCCTGGGTGGCGCGGCGCCACTTGGCGCAGGCGGGCGGCTCGCCAAACTCCTAACCGGGCAGCGACTTGGGCGGGGTAGGCGTAACACGGCCCCGAAGCGCCTGAGCCGCTGGTGATGGAGTCGCCCAGAGCGATGTACAAAGGCTGCATGTCAGACTCCCCTTTCGGCAGCGTTTGTCTGTGTTCAGGGGATGCAGCCGGGGAGGGTGGCGGCACGGTACGGGCCTGCCGGAGGGTGCGGCCTGCCACCCGGGAGCTGGCCGGCTCGTACCACCGGGCCGCGGTTCAGTCCGCGGCCCGGGGCTGGCCAGGGTCACACGCAGGCTGAGCGGTGGCGCCAGACTGAGCAAGCTTGTGCAGGTAATAGCAGGCCTCGCGCGCCATGTGATCCGGCATGAGCGGTGACAAAGAAGCGAGCAGCGAGTGGTCGAGGCACATCTCTTGCAACTCTTGTAAAAACACCTGGAACAGCCGGACAGACAGCACGGCTTCCTGGTGCAACCGAGCCAGCGCCGGGAACTCAGCCAACTGCGTGCGCAGGTATCCGGCCGTTTCGACGGCTTTTAGATATAAGGCGTCAAATTCCTGGGTGAACCGGTCACTGCGCTCCACCAGACTGCGTTCACTCATGTCGAGCAGGTTGGCTAGGGTAGCAGCGTGGCCGGAGGCGTCGAGCAGCCACAACAGGTGATAGTGCACCGGGTGCGGCTGCGGGGGCAGCTGGCCAGCCGCAAGGGCGTTGAACACGCGCAACGCTTCCTCGAGTTCATTGAGCATGTGGTTCAAAAAGGTAGGTGGCAGTTGCAGCCGTATGCCTTCACGCAGGTGGCGGCGCAACAAGTGCAGCTTAAACTCGCGCAGCCGGCGGCCCCAAGGGAGCGCTTCCTGGGCGAGGGTTTGCGCCTCGGCGGGAGACGAGAGTCGGCGCGCACGGTACAGCAGTTGGTCGAACGCGCCGGCAAAGTCCTGTGCGCGTTCGACCTCGCGCGGTTCACGCGGAGAAAGGCCGTCCCAGATAAAACGGGCGTGGTCACCCAAGACCTGCAGCCAAAAGGTTTGTTCCAGCGCGGCGTGTGTCGGGGATGCGGGCACAGCCATGGTTCACGGTCACCTCGCAGCAGATTCGGCCGGTGCTGGGCCGGTGCTGACAGCGTATGCCGGGCGGGCGTAGTGTGCGCGAATCGGGTAGACTGGAAGAGAACAGGACGATAGGCTCCGCGTGGGCGGGGCAGGACAGGAGGGTGAGGCAGGGTGTGGGGTCTGCGCAATCGCCACACAGACCCGGAGTTGGCACGGAGGCTGCCGCCCGGGCAGATACTGACGGAAAAGTGGCCGGTTTTGCACGCGGGGACGGTCCCGCGCGTCGATTTGCAGCAATGGGACTTCCGTATTTTTGGCTTGGTGGAAGAGGAGCGGCGGTTGACGTGGGAGGAGTTTATGGCCTTGCCGAAGACGTCGTCCACGTCGGATATCCACTGTGTGACCCAGTGGTCGCGCTTTGACAATCACTGGGAGGGGGTGGCGTTCCGCGACGTCCTGCAATTGGTGAACGTCAAGCCCCAGGCGAGGTACGTCTTGGTCCACGCAGAGCAGGGATTTACCACCAACCTGCCGCTGGAAGACCTGCTGCGCGACGGGGTCCTGTTTGCCTACCGCCACGATGGCCGCGAGTTGACACCAGAGCACGGCTGGCCGCTGCGCTTGGTGGTGCCGCACCTGTACTTTTGGAAAAGCGCCAAGTGGGTGCGCGGCATCGAATTGCTGGAGCACGACCGGCCGGGCTTCTGGGAGCAGTATGGGTATCACTTGTACGCGGACCCTTGGCTGGAGCAGCGTTTCCGCGATGACCCGGAGTGGTTGGGCCACGGCCCGACGACGGAAGAGTACTACCGCACCCTCAAGTCGCGCGTGCGCCGTGAGCAACAGGCGCGCCTGGCGCAGCAACCGCAAGCGGAAGCTGCTGAGGGGCCTGGCGGTGCGGACGGCGCGGGCGGGGGGCGTGGGCAGGCGTAAACCTGGCGGGGCCAGGAGGAGGGTCAATCGGCGGCGGGGCGTGGCACGTCGAGCTGCCACAAGTCGTGCGCCAAGTGGCTGGCCGGGAACACGGCTCGAGCCTCGGCCAATAGCGCGGCCGCGGCATCCTGCGAATAGCGAGGGCTGACGTGCGTGAGGACGAGGGTGCGCACCCCTGCCGCCGCCGCGGCCGCTGCAGCATCGGCGGCGGTGCTGTGCCGGTGCGCTTGCGCCAGCGCAGCGTCTGTGCGAAGGTACGTGGCTTCGTGCACCAGGACATCGGCGCCTGCCGCCAGCTCGCGGACGGCGGCACACGGGGCGGTGTCACCACACACCACCACCACCCGCCCGGGTTGCGGGGGGTGGGTAAAATCTGCGGGATGGAGCTGCTGGCCGTTCCACACCACGGGCTCACCGCGCTTGAGTTGGCCATACCACGGGCCGGGCGGGACGCCAAGGGCGGCCAACCGTTCGCTGTGCAGGCGTCCGGGCCGGGGCTGTTCTTCAATCCGGTAACCGTAGCTCGTCACGCCGTGGTGCAAGGGGGTGGCTGTGACGCGTACGTGTGCGTTGGCGCAGACCTCGCCCGGGCTGATTTCCTCAATCTCTAAGGTGTAGGGCAGACGGGTGCTGCTGGCGGTCAGGCAAGCCTCGACAAAGCCGCGCAGACCGGGGGGGCCGTACACCGTAAGCGGCCGCTCGGCACCTTGCATGGCACGGCTGCCGAGCAGCCCGGGCAGGCCAAAGAGGTGGTCACCGTGCAGGTGGGTGATGAACACCTTCTCCAGTCGCGGCAGCTTCAAAGGGGTATGGAGAAACTGGAGCTGCGTGCCCTCTCCACAGTCAAACAGCCAGAGGCTGGCGCGTTCTGGGGCAAACGAGAGGGCGATGGCGCTGACGTTGCGCTGCTTGCTGGGCGTGCCTGCGCCCGTGCCGAGAAACCACAGCTGCATAAGCCTACCTCCCGCGGCGCGGCGGCCTGATGGTCAACAACAGTAGTGGCGGCGGCGCTGGCGCTGGCGTTGCTGCGGGCTCGGAAAATCGTCCGGGTCATCCGGCGCCGGGTCAATCATATGCCGGCCGCGGTCGTCGTCAACCACGCCGGCGGCCTCTTTGGCACCGGGGGAGCCAGGAACCTGGGCCACGTGCTCAAACGTCCCCCATACGACGGGCTTGCCGTCGGCCACCATCTGCCGGCCTTTGGCGAACACGTGTTGGATTTCAAACTGCTCGTTGGTCAGCATCAAGTCTGCCGCCAGACCGGCACGCACCCGGCCTTTTTGGTGCAACTTTAACACACGGGCGACGTTTTTTGTGACCATGGCCACGGCCAGCTCAATCGGCACCTCCTCGGCGACGATGGTGTCGCGCGTTTCTTCCCAAAGGGTAGCAATGGACCCGATGCCCATGGCGACGAGTTTGCCACGGTCGTCAAAAATGGGTGAGCTGCCGTTGCTGTCTGAACTCATGGTAATCAAGCTGGGATGCACGCCGGCGTCAAGCAGCTGGCGAATGGCGCGCGACGGTTTGACAGAGATGTGGTCGTGCGCGTCTGGACGAATGCCTGAAGTGATATCGACAAACCCACCCTCCTGGCCGTAGCGGATGGCATCTTGCAACAGGTCCGGGTTGCGGTTCAGGTGAGTGGGGGTGAACATCTCACGTGGCAGCTCGGTGCGCTTCAGCAAGTCAAACAACAGCGACAGCTTGCTGTCGTCGTCGCCTACGTGCAGGTGCAGGACGCCAGCCTTGCCGGCGAGCAGTCCGCCGACGCGTGCCTCACTCGCCAACTCGGCGAGGTCTTGCTCGCTGGGGTGACTGGAGCGGGTGTCGGAAATGGCGATTTCGCCTACGCCAATCACCTTGTCAATCAGCACGAGGTCGCTGCGCGGCGTGCCCGTGATGGTGCGCGTAGGCACTTGGTAGGCGCCGCAATATATGTAGGTGGTGACGCCCTCAAACTCCAAACCGTTGGCTTTGGCCAGCAGCTCGCGCGTGCTGCGGGTCACGCCGTCTGTGCCGAGCACGCCGACGAGTGTGGTCACGCCGGCGGTGGTGATGTGAGACAGCGAGATCTCGGGGGTGCGGTAGTGAAAGCCGCCTTCGCCGCCGCCGCCGGCCATGTGCACGTGCTGGTCAATCAACCCTGGAAACAGCAGCAGGCCGCGTGCGTCCACTTCGCGGATCAGTGGGATGTTGCCGTGGAACGAAAGGTTGTCGGCAACCGCCAAAATCTGCCCGGCGCCCAGCAGGACGTCTTTGCTGCCGAGCGGTTCCGGGGCGTACACACGCGCCTGGCGGATCAAGGTCAACGGGGTGGCAGGGGGTTGCGTCTGCATGTCATGCCTCCCAGTCTGCACACAGGCCCGCTGCCGCCGCGTACCGCGGGGAGCGGGCCTGTGCATGGATTCGGTTGTTGGGGCCCGCCAGCCGGGCAGGGCCATCAACCTGCGATGGCCAGCGGGTGCAGCGTGAACACCACCGGCCAGAGCGGCGATTACTTGCGGGCCGCTTCGTAACGCTTGTTGACTTCTGCCCAGTTGACCACGTTCCACCACGCGGCTATGTAGTCTGGGCGCTTGTTTTGGTATTTCAGGTAATAGGCGTGCTCCCATACGTCCAGGCCGAGGATGGGGGTTTTGCCTTCCATCAGCGGGTTGTCTTGGTTCGGCGTGGAGGTGATGGCGAGTTTGCCGTTGTCCAAAACCAGCCAGGCCCATCCGCTGCCGAAGCGGCCGGCGGCTGCTTTGGAGAACTCGTCTTTAAACTTCTCGAAGCTGCCGAACGTCGCGTTGATGGCGTCCGCCAGGGCGCCGGTCGGCTGGCCACCGCCGTTGGGGCTCATGATTTCCCAAAACAAGGTGTGATTGGCGTGGCCGCCGCCGTTGTTGCGGACAGCGGTGCGAATCGACTCGGGCACGCTGTCGATTCCGCGCAGCAAATCCTCCAACGACTTGCTTTGCAAATCGGCGTGGCCTTCCAAAGCGGCATTGAGGTTGTTGACGTACGTCGCATGATGCCGGTCGTGGTGAATCCGCATGGTCATCTCGTCGATATGCGGCTCCAGCGCATTGTAGTCGTACGGCAGCGGCGGCAGTTCGTGCGCCATGTCAATCCCTCCTATGTACGGATTCGGGTCGGCAAGCGGCCCCTCCATCCATCTTAACGTATCCGATCCCGCTTTGCCAGCGAACCCCTGTTGGGTGGGTGGGCCACCCATCCGGTGCGCTCTGCGTTAGCAGGCGCATCCAAGCAGGCTGGGCTATGCCTGCGCTTGGCTGCCGACGGCCGATTGCAGGGAGGGCCAGCCGTCGCGGGCCAGCAAGTCGTCCAAACCGCGGACAATCTCACTGACCACTTGCGGCCCGCGGTAGATAAGGGCCGTGTAGATCTGGACAAGGTTGGCACCGGCACAAATTTTTTCGTAGGCGTCCGCGGCGCTGAACACCCCTCCACAGCCAATGATGGGGACGCGGCCGCGGGTGACTTGGTAGAGCTGACGGACGACGGCCGTCGCCCGGGCGCGCAAGGGCCTGCCACTCAGACCGCCGGCCTCGCCGGCGTGGGCCGACTGCAGGCGAGGGCGGGCGAGGGTGGTGTTGGTGGCGATAAACCCGTCCACACCGGCCTGCAGCAGGGACGCGGCCAACTCGGTCAGGTCGTCATCCGCCAGGTCGGGGGCCAGCTTGACCAAGACGGGTGGCTGGGGGCGGGCGGACGGACCGGCCACCGCAGAGCGCTCCGCCAACACGCGCCGGACCAGCGGCAGCAGTTCACTTTGCGCCTGCAGGTCGCGCAGCCCGGGGGTGTTGGGCGAGCTGACGTTGATCACCAGGTAATCGGCCACATCTGCCAGGGTGCGCACCAACTGGGCGTAGTCGTCCGCCGCCTGGGCGTTGGGAGTGTCTTTGTTTTTGCCAAGGTTGACGCCAATCCAGCACGGTCGCGCAGGCAGCTTTAACAACCGCTGGCGCAACGCCGCCCCACCGCGGTTGTTAAAGCCCATGCGGTTGATCAACGCACCGTCTGCGGGCAGCCGAAACAGTCGCGGCCGCGGGTTGCCCGGTTGGGGCCGCGGGGTGACCGTGCCCACTTCAGCAAAGGCAAAGCCGCACCCGGCCCAGGCGGGAATGGCGACACCGTCCTTGTCCAGTCCCGCCGCCAGGCCCAGCGGATGGGGGAAGTCGAGGTGCCACAGCCGTTGCCGCAAGCGCGGGCTGGGCTGCACCGGGCGAGCCAGCCAGCGGGCTGCCCCGGGGACCACGGACAGGCTGGCGAGGGTCAGGTGATGGGCGGTCTCTGGGTCAAGTTGAAACAACAAAGGGCGAATCCACGTGTACACAGGCGTCCTCCTTCGCGCCAGTCCGCAGCGGATCGCATTGCACAAGTAGTGTAGCATGCCGCTTCCGAGGCAGGCCAATGTCTTGCCTGGATTCTCCCTCTCGCTTCCTGCCGCGCCTTCCGCCATGCGTCTGCTAGAATGAGAACGAAGCGGATTTCCCGCGGGACCAGGAGGGTTGGCCATGCGAAAGCAGGCGCCGCCCGGAGCTGCCGGGGCGGACGAATTAGAGCAGTGGATGCAGGCGTATGGGCGCGACGTCCTCAACGTCGCCTACGCGTACGTACGCAATCACCACCTGGCGCAGGACATTGCGCAAGAGGTGTTTTTACGAGCCTTTGTCAAACGCATGACGCTGCGCCAGGCAAACAGCGTCCGGACCTGGCTGTTGTCCATTACAGTCAACCTCTGCCGGGACGTCCTGCGGTCGTGGTCTCAGCGTCACCTGGTGGTGGTGGACGAGCTGCCGGTTCCCGCCGCACCCGCCAACACAGAAGAGGAAGCTGTGGCCCGGTTGGAGCGGGCTGAGCTGTGGCAGGCCATCCAGGCCTTGCCATTGCCTTACCGGGAAGTGGTGGTGTTGTATTACCTGCGCGGATTATCCGGGCGAGAAGTGGCGGAAATCCTAGGAACGACAGAAGACAACGTACGCACGCGGTTGCACCGGGCACGCACACGGTTGCACGCATGGCTGACGGCAAAGGGGGAAAGGCGGCTTGAAGCACCAGCCGAATCAAGACAACAGCCGAGATGACGAATGGCTGCGCAAGGCCGCTGCGGACTTGCCGGAACTGCCGTTTCCGGGCGATCTCGCAGAGCGTATTCGCGGACAGGTGCCTCTCCGGCAACAGCGGCGGCGTCTTTGGCGCCAACGCTGGACAGCAGCTGGCGTTGGTGGCGCGGGCCTCGCCTTGGCGGCGCTCTGCTTGGTAGCTCTTGGCTTCCCGGCCCGCCTGGCCAGCCACGGGATGAGTACAGCTCGCCAGGCCAGTGCTGCCCCAGTTTCCGCCAGCAGCGCAAGTGCCTCGAGTGCCGCGGCGCAGGGGGTGCAGACACTGGCGGCGGCCAACGCGGCGGCACCAACCAGGGACAGTGCCCTGCTGCCGCCAAGTCAGCGTGCACAAGCGGCTGCCTTGTCGGCCGCGTCAGCCGGAAACAGCGGCAGCGCCATTGGCTTAGCCTTGGCCCCGCTGGCCGTATCCTCGTTGCACTTGGCCAGCAGTCGTCCTGGGGGCCCGCTGGACAGCGTCAGCGCTCGCCTCAGCAACCGCGGGCCGACCGCGCTAGCGCCTCAGGAGGTGGTGGGGCTGCTGGTGTTTCTGTCTGCTGACCGTGCAGGCAAAGCTTCGGTTGAATGGCTGACCTGGGTCAACGGTCCAGACCAGACTCTGGCAGCGGGTGGGCAGACAGACTGGAGCTTTCAACCGGTCGGCGCGCCGCGTGACGCAGCAGGCAATCTGCAAGGCCAACCTGTGCTGCTGTTTTACCGGCGCGGGGTGGTCAGCTCGCAGCAGGCGGATACCGTCTGGCCGTTGGCACCCGTCCAGGTCCGTGACGTCCGCGTGCAAAGCCGGCAGACGTGGGCCAGCGGATCGTCCGTGGCGGTGACGGTTCAGGTGCACAATCCCTCGTCCCAACCTGTCTCAGTCACCCGCTTGTTGGCGTTGGCGGAATGGCCGCCCGACAGCCACGGAGCGGCAGCGGCCCAAGCCGCCGCAGAGCAGTCTGCGTCCGCTTCAGCCTTTGCGGACAACGCAGCGGCGCCGGCTGTGGGTGACCTGACCGGTTGGCTCCGCCCTGGAGCCCTTGACCTTTTGGCTCTGGCGGCAGGGCCAGGCCAACCCCAGACGGTGCCGGCAGGCGGCACCACCACGTTGACCCTGCGCCTGGCTGGCCCACCCGGTTTGGACCGCGCAGGGGTGCCCCGGGTGGTGCTGGTCCTGCTCCCTCCCGGCCTGTCTGCCGCCGGTTCCGCCGGTTGACAGGTTGTGGCTGTTCCAGCTTACGGGCCCGGGGGTTATCCCCTGTCCAAAGAAAGGAGGGTATGCATGACCACGCGCTTCAGTCTGGCGGAGTTGGCTGATATGCTCCATGAACCCGTAGAGCGGGTGCGTCAGGCGGTCGACACGCTGGCCGCAGCGGGACAGTTAACGGCCGAGTCGTTCATGTTTGGCGGCCGCAACTGGCGCATTGCCCCGACCGACGTGAAACGGATTCAAGACTGGTTGGGGGTCCATCAACCTGATACCCACGGCGTGCACGAGCGGCGGCGGGTGGTCCGCAAGCGAGTTCTGCCCCCTGCTGGGTCCGGGCAGACGGCTGGCGAGCCATGACCGGGAAGACCCTGGGGCATGCTACAAGCAAACACCTGTGGCTGACGAGCCTCCACCCGCCCAGGCAGATGGGCGGGTGTCTGCGTTGCGGCCTGGGGCAGACAACACTACACTGGTGGGCAAAGGAATTTCGCCGCAGCGGGCTGGCCCGGGCGGTTGCAGGGGGGTCAACGGTGTGATCATCGGGATACCCAAAGAGATCAAGGACAACGAGAACCGGGTGGCCATCACGCCGGCCGGGGTGCACGCCCTGGTCAATGGGGGACACGAGGTACGGGTAGAACGCGGCGCTGGCGCAGGCAGCGGCTTCCCCGACGAGGTGTACGAACAAGAAGGTGCACAGATGGTGTCTGCCGCCGAAGCCTGGCAGGCTGACCTGGTTCTGAAGGTCAAAGAACCCTTGCCTGCAGAGTACGGCTATTTCCGGTCAGACCTGACCTTGTTTACCTACCTGCACCTGGCGCCTGAGCCGGAGTTGACGCGCGCCTTGCGGGAGAGTGGCACGCTGGCCATCGCTTATGAAACGGTGCAGTTGCCGGACGGCAGCCTGCCGCTGCTCACACCGATGAGCGAGATTGCCGGGCGGATGTCGATTCAAATCGGCGCGCACTTTTTAGAAAAAACCCACGGCGGCCGCGGGGAATTGCTCAGCGGCGTACCCGGTGTCCCGCCTGCACGCGTGGTGGTGGTGGGGGGCGGGATTGTCGGCACCAACGCCACGCGCATTGCCGTCGGCATGGGGGCGGACGTCACCGTGCTGGACACCAACGTCGCCCGACTGCGCTACTTGCAAGACGTGTTTGGCAGCCGAGTGCGCACAGTGGTGTCCAACGCGTACAACCTGCGGGCACAGCTCACCGGTTGCGACTTGCTGGTCGGGGCGGTCCTGATTCCGGGCGCACGCGCGCCGAAGATTGTCACGGCGGACATGGTGCAGCGCATGAACCCAGGAGGCGTCGTCGTCGATGTGGCGGTGGATCAAGGCGGGTCGGTCGAGACCATCGACCGCATCACCACGCACAGCCATCCGGTTTATGAGAAATACGGCGTGTTGCACTATGCCGTGGCCAACATGCCTGGTGCTGTGCCGCGTACCGCTACCTTGGCGTTGACCAGCGCCACCCTGCCCTACGTTTTGGCCCTGGCCGATCACGGTCCGCTGGCGGCTATCCAAGCCAATCCGGCCCTCGCCCGTGGCGTCAACGTCTGGCAAGGGAAGGTGACGTATGCCGCGGTTGCCAACTCGTTGAATCTGCCGTACACTCCCCTTGATGAGCTCTTGTCCTAAGTGGGCGGGAGGCAGGGAGAGAGAGGGGGCGCGGCAGATGCGCAAGCAGGCAGGTTGGTGGGTGTGCGGTGCGGTGTTGGGACTGGTAGCCGGCTGTGGCGGCGGTTCCGGCGGCAGTGACCAAGTCCCGGCCAATGCCCAAACGGTGCATGTCGAGGCGTCCAATTGGAAGTGGACACTGGACAAGACCACCTTCAAAGCGGGTGTGCCCATCGACTTTAAAGTTCAAGCCACCGAAGGTGCACACGGGTTTGCCATCGCGGGCACCAACGTCAGTCAGACCATCGCCCAAGGACAAGCTCCGGTGGACAAGGTGTGGACCCCAGATAAACCAGGAACGTATACGATATACTGTGATCAGTTTTGCGGCTCCGGCCACGATGCCATGCATGTGCAGATCACGGTGACCCCGTAAGCGCAGGAAGGGGGGAGGAGTGTGCTGACGGAAGACATGGTGCGCGAGGCCTTGACGGATGTCCTGGACCCGGAAATTCAGATTGACATTGTCAACCTTGGAATGGTCTACGGCATCGACGTTTCGGAGGACGGCAAAAAAGTCGTGATTACTATGACGTTGACCACCATGGGGTGTCCGATTTTTGACGACATCAAGCAACAGATTATCGAGCGGGTGCAGGCGCTGGGTGCGGAAGAGGTCGAGGTCAACCTGACCTTTGACCCGCCGTGGGACAAAGAGATGATGTCTGAAGAGGCCAAGTTGGTGTTTAAATACCTGTTTTAACCTGGAAGACCTTCGCCGAGCTCCGTTTCTCTGTGTGGGCGGGTGTGCCGCGGCGGGGCGGCTGACGCGGCATGGCAGCGGGGAGCGTGAAGCTGACGGAGGCGTGGCCGGTTGGGGTTGGCCGGCCAGCTGGCAAGGTGTCACAGCGTTTGTTGCGGCGGTGGGCTTAAAGGCCTGCCGCCGTGTTGCGTTTTGGCACGAGTGTGGTAAGCTAAGACGTGAAAACATGACTTAAAAAGTCAACATTGGGATGGACATTTCGAGGAAGGGTTGGTTGGCATGGCGGCTCCAGTCTTTCAAATTGAAGATTTGCATGTCAGCGTCGAGGGCAAGGAGATTGTCCGCGGCTTGCATTTAACCCTGCGCGGCGGTGAGGTTCACGCCATCATGGGACCCAACGGGACGGGGAAAAGCACCCTGGCGTCCGCGTTGATGGGACACCCGGCGTATGAAGTCACAGGGGGCCGGGTGACCTTGGACGGTGAGGACGTGCTCGCCATGTCGGTGGACGAGCGCGCTCGCCGCGGGATGTTTTTGGCCATGCAGTACCCCGCCGAGGTACCTGGCGTGTCCAACGCCAATTTTTTGCGCACGGCATTAAACGCGCGGCGGGGAGAAGGCCATGAGATCCCGGTGCTGAAGTTCCACCGTCAACTGCAGGAAAAGATGCGCCAGCTCAACATCGACCTGTCGTTCGCTGAGCGCTACTTAAACGAAGGGTTTTCGGGCGGAGAGAAAAAGCGCAACGAGATTCTGCAGATGGTGATGCTGCAGCCGCGCGTGGCGATTTTGGACGAGATTGACTCCGGGCTGGACATCGACGCCCTCAAGGTGGTGGCCGACGCGGTCAACTCCTTGCGCTCACCCGATGTGACGTTCCTCGTTATCACGCACTATCAGCGGCTGTTGCAGTACATCGTCCCGGATTTTGTGCACGTCATGATGCAGGGCCGCATTGTGCGCTCCGGCGGCCGCGAGTTGGCGCAAAAGTTGGAAGCCAACGGGTACGATTGGCTGAAGCAAGAACTCGGAATCGAAGACGAAACCGTCGGAGCCGAGGCGTAAGGAGGGCAAAGCATGACGCAGGAATTGTCGACCGTGCAGTCCTGGTTGCAGGAACAGGCGAAAGCGCACGCTGAACCGGAATGGCTGCGACAGATGCGGGAGCGCGCATGGGAGGCCTTCCAGAACGCACCGGTCGTTCGACTGGAAAAAACGGACTTGAGTCGGCGCACCTGGGACGTGGTGCCGCCAACGGTGGCGGCTGTGGCCGAGACTGGCGCCGAAGCTGGTCAATTGATTCAGTCCTTGACCGAGCAATCGGACGCGTATGTCTACGTTCGAGACGGTCAGGTGGTGCAAGTGCGCGTCCCGGCCGATTGGTCGGAGACGGGTGTCATCGTGGCCGACCTGCATTCCGCTGCGCAACAGCATGCGGATTTGGTGCAGCAGTATCTGGGCCAAGTGGTTCTGGTGGAGGAAAGCAAGTGGTCCGCCTTGAATGCGGCGGTGTGGCAGGGCGGTCTCTTTGTCTACGTTCCACGGCGGGTTTCGGTGCCGGGCACGGTTCATTATGTGGTGGAAGATACGGGCAGTGGCGTCGGCATCGCCCCGCGGGCACTGGTGATTGCCGATGCTGAAAGTCGGCTTGCGTTTGCGGAAGTGCACATCAGCAGTGGAGACAAGCCGTCCGGGCCCGTCCGGAGTCACGTCTTGGAGGTCATTGCGAAGTCGGGTGCTAAGGTGACCGTGGTGACCAATCACGCGTTTCACGCCGGTCCCACTAATTTTTCCACGTCGCGCGCTCGCGTGGAGAACGATGCGTCGGTGGATTGGGTGTTCTCGAATGTGGGCGATGGCTTCAC
>JAILZF010000038.1 GCA_023512635.1 Alicyclobacillus sp.
CCCATGATGCTCTTGGCGTTCACCGACTTGCCGTCCTTCTCCAAAAAAATCTCACTAGAGAAACGGTTGGCTTCCTGGACAAACAGCGCTGCCGGTCGAGCCAACAGCCCCGTTCGCAGTTTCACCACCGCTTTTTTCTCCACCATGGCAAGTCTTCCTCCTCCACCACCGCAACCGGGATCCTGCGGCACCGTGCCAGCCCGGATGCTGGCTTTGTTGTGCAAAGTATACCACGGCTGTGCACATCATCCAACCGCCCATCCAGGGGCGCCTGGCCCTTCAAACCGCCATCCCCGTCCCAGCCTTGCCTGGCTATCCCCGGGTGCGCAACCGCTCGGCGATGTCTTCCAGTTTGCGGAATCTGTGATTCAATCCTGACTTGCTTACGCGAAAAGGAGCCCTGGCTGCCAACTCCTGCAGGTTGGCATCCGGGTACTGCAGACGCAACTCGGCCGCTTCACGCAACTTGGTTGGCAAGTGAACCAGGCCAACGTGCTCGTCCAACCAGCGGATCGCCGACAGCTGCCGAACGGCTGCCGCGATGGCCTTGTTCATGTTGGCGGTCTCGCAGTTGACCAGGCGGTTCACCTGATTGCGCATGCCCTTCATAATGCGCACGTCTTCGAATTTTAATAACGCCTGATGGGCGCCAATCACGCTGAGAAACTCGACAATCTTTTCCCCTTCTTTAAGGTAGACGACGTATCCGCGCTTGCGTCCGATCACCTTGGCGTGTAAGCCGTACGCATCCATCTGTTTGCGCAGACGCTCAGCCAAGGCTGCGTTTCCACAGCTAATTTCCAAATGGTAGGAACTACTGCCTGGGTCGTTCACCGATCCCGCTGCCAAAAACGCCCCCCGCAGGGCTGCCCGCTGGCAGCAGCGCTTGCGCGGCGGCTGTCCGGTCAATCGCCACACTCCGCCGGGTTGCGGGGCGAGCTGCAGACCTTGCCACACCTCTTCTGCCCGAACGGAGACGCGTACAGCGTAGACGTTGTTTTTTTTCAAGCGCATTTTTTTACGCACCAACACTTCGGGATGAAGCTGAAATTGCTGCCGCAGCAGGGTGTAAATGCGCCGTGCCGTCGCTACGTTTTCGGTTTGCACATCCAGGACCGGACGCCCTTCCAGCCATAGCACATGGCCGTTCAACAGGACCATGGCCTGCAGCTCCGCCCGCTGACAGCACGGGCTGTCTGCAATCAGGGTGAGCTCCTTTTTGGTCTGAGCCGCAAACGACAAGCTGCGTCCCCCCTCCGGGCCTGTAGCTGCAGCCATCAGCCGCGCCCTTCGGCGCGCCCGTTGTCCGGCCGCTCAAAGCCTATCAGACTGACGATTTGTTCGGCAATCAGGCGGCTGTCATGGCGGGCATAGGTGGCGTAGTGGACAAAGTCACGTGCAATCACGCGCAGTCCCAACCGGTGTAACGCTTCTATATCCACCCGTACCGGATACGCGCCCTGCGCTTGGTACTGCGCCAGCGCAGCCGGCGGCAGCGGGGATGCGTTGACCAAGATGTAATCAAACAAACGCATGCCTACATGCCGGTAAATGACCTCGACGTGTTCAGCGGCTGACAACGAGTCGGTCTCCCCAGGCTGTGTCATCACGTTGCAAACGTAGATTTTTTTCGCCGGGCTGGCCGCAACAGCTGCGGCCAGCCCGCGTACCAGCAGATTGGGCAGGACACTCGTGTATAAACTGCCCGGGCCCACGACGATAGCGTCCGCCGCCTGCACGGCATCCAACACCTCCGGCAGTGGCTCGGCCGTGTCAGGTACCAGTTCCACCCGCTCAATCCGCTGGCCGGCGCGCGGAATATGAGACTCCCCCTGCACGACGGAACCATCTGCCAAAACGGCCCGCAACACCACATCTTCCCGTACCGCCGGCAACACCCGGCCGCGCACCGCGAGAACGCGGCTGGTCTCACGGATGGCAGATTCAAAATCCCCCATAATATGCGTCATGGCTGCCAAGAACAAATTGCCAAAACTGTGTCCGGCCAACCCTTCGCCGGCGGGGAAACGAAACTGTAAGAGCCGTTCCAGAAGCGGCTCCGTGTCTGCCAACGCCACCAAACAGTTGCGGATGTCACCGGGCGGCGGCATGGCCAAGTCGCTGCGTAATCGCCCGGAACTGCCGCCATCGTCTGCCACCGTCACCACGGCGGTCAAGTCGACGTCGAACTCCTTGAGCCCGCGCAACACCACGGACAGCCCCGTCCCCCCGCCGATGCAGACAATCCGCGGCCGGCGCCGGCGCTGCAACTCACGCCGGCGGGTGGCGCGCAACTCGCGCCACCAACCCCAACCTAACAACAGCACGGCCAGTGCCAACACGGTGGAGCCAAGCACCAGGCCGTGGTCGCTCCAACGCGAGACGGCAAGCGTACCACCCAACATGCCGCAGCCAAAGCAGCCGATGGTCCATGCCCACAACCACCAGTTGCGCACGCTTACCCCTCCCGGCCGCAGTCGCGATGGGTCAGGTGGGCCTCCGTCTGGCTGCGGATGTGTTCATACAAGTGCCGGCTGATGGCGACCGAGCGGTGCTTGCCGCCCGTGCATCCAATGGCAATCACCAAGTGGCGTTTGCCCTCTTTGGTAAAATGAGGAATCAGAAAGTCGATAAAGTCCTCTAGCCGGCGAACAAACTCTGAGGTGCCTGGCGACTGCATCACGTAATCGTAAACGGGAGCGTCTTCGCCTGTATACGGACGCAGCGCTTCAATATAGAACGGATTGGGCAGAAAGCGGACATCAAACACCATGTCCGCATCAATCGGAATGCCGTATTTAAAGCCGAACGAGACAATGTGGACGGGCAGCAGCGAGCGGCGCTCGGCAAACCGCTCGGCCATCTCTTGCTTTAGCCGGGCGGGCGGCCAATGGCTGGTGTCAAGCACCAGGTCAGCCTCAGCCCGCAAACTGGCCAAGGCAGCCCGTTCAGCTTGTATGCCTTCGAGCAAGCGTGCCCCCCCGAGCATGGGATGACGGCGCCGAGTTTCCTTAAAGCGGCGGACCAGCACGGCGTCCTCCGCCTCTAAAAACACAACCGTCAGCGCTACTCCTGGGTCTGCGCGCAGCGCGCGCAGCGTTCCCAGCAGCGGATCGAACAGCTCTCCGCCACGCGCATCGCACGCCAGTGCCACCTGCCGTACCCCTCCACCCGTCTGGCGAACGAGCTCGACAAACTTCGGGATCAGGGCAGGGGGTAAGTTGTCCACACAAAAGTACCCGACGTCTTCCAGCGATTGCATCGCCACCGTCTTGCCTGCCCCAGACATCCCCGTAATAACCACCAACGGGATAGGTTCGGCCATCGCAGCCCCCCCCTTTCACCCTGTTGACCCGCCACCTTGAACGGTGAGGGCAGCCAACCGGCTAGCCCCGATCACGCCTGCATCGGTGCCTAGTTGCATGAAACGAATGCTCGTGGCAGCACGGACGCGCGGCAGTGCCGCCGCAGCAAACGCCGTTTGCACGGGGGCCAGCAACACCTCACCAGCGGCAGCCACGCCGCCCCCGAGGACAATCACCTCCGGGTTGAGCAAGGCCGCGGCCTGCGCCAACACATACCCAAGAGCCGACGCGGCTGTACGCACCACAGCCAACGCTCCTGCATCCCCAGCCGCTGCGCGTTGACAGAGGTCTTCCGCGCTTTGCACCGGACCGCCTGCCACCTGGCCAGCCTGCCATGCCGCTTGTCCCGCGCGTAGCAACCCAGTTGCCGAAGCCACCGTTTCCAAACAGCCACGACGGCCGCATTGGCAAGGCCATCCGTCCGCCTGAACTGTAAAATGGCCGATTTCGCCAGCCATTCCGTTGGCCCCGTGGTAGACGCGGCCGTCCAGGACAATGCCACCCCCCACCCCCGTGCCCAGGGTCACCCCCAGCAAGGACTGCGCCCCGCGGCCTGCACCAACCCACGCCTCCCCTAACGCAGCCAGGTTGGCATCATTGTCCAACGCCACAGGACAAGGAAAAGCCTGGGCCAACAGACGGTACATAGGCACGTTGCGCCATCCCAGGTTGATGGCTTCGGCCACCGTGCCACTGGCCATATCGAGAAAAGCCGGCACCCCAAACCCTGCCCCGCGTACGGCGGACGGGCTGGTACCGGCTTGTGTTGCACATGCTTCCATGGCCTGCACCAGGCGTTTGCACAAATCCTCCGGGCCGCGCGCTGGCTCCGTGGCAAAACGGGTGCTTGCCAGCAGCGTCCCTGCGTCGTCCAACAGCGCCGCCTTGACGCTTGTGCCGCCAATGTCCGCACCAAACCACACGTTCACCGCGCTTCTCCCCCGCCGCCCAAGACCAACGGCATCCCTGCCGGACCGCTGCGCTCCACACTCCAATCGAGCAAGCGTCCGTCCATGTCATACGTAAACTTGCCAAAAAAGACCACAGGATCTGCACAATCCCAGAGGGACAACGTGTGTTGTAACATCAGCCTGTCGCCTTCGTCCATCGCCAACTGGGGGACTTGGGACACGGGCACCCAGGCCAGCGTTCCTTCTTTACATTCAGTACGCAGTTCGCCCGCTGCATCCAAGGCCGCAAACTGCGCAATCAACCGATCCGCCGCCGGTGCGCCAGCGGTGCGTAACAGGTGCACTCCGCACAACCGCAAGCGGTGCACGTGTAGTCCTGCTTCTTCGTATAACTCCCGTGCAGCTGCTGCCGACCACGTCTCCCACGGCTCGACCTTGCCGCCAGGCAGTACCCACCAGCCGCGGCGGGGTTTTTGTAACATCGCCAGCGCACCAGCCACCAAGGCACAGCAGTTGACGATGATCTGCAATCGCGTCACCTCACCCTGAACGTGGAGCCGGTCACCGCAGGCGCGGCCGGCCGGCTCCATTCAGTAGCATAGCACGCTTGGAATAGGAAAAAAAGTTGGCGCCCGTCCCGGCGCCGCAAGCGGTTTTATGTGAAAAGGGGGTCAAATGTGATGCACCCTCATCTTACTGCCCGAGTGTTTCAGCCGTGTTACGAGCACATGAAAATCCTGTGACATTTCCAACCACTCGCACCGCCGCGATCAGTCAACCCTTCTGCCTGGGGACCGCCTCCCTGGCCTTGTCACCAGCCGCACCCTGGGCAGTGTCCGGGCCCATCCAGCGCCGCACATCCCCTTCTCGACGGGTCAGACCACAGCGGTCCAGGTACTCTAACAACGCCACCGCCACACGCCGGCTGACCTGCAGCTCATCGCGCACCTGGCCGGCGGAAAACAGCCCGTGGCGCTCGTACAGCGACCGTATTTGTTCCACAGCGGCACGCAACGCTGCGCCGTCCATCCACCATCCAGGCTGCCCTTCGACCGCCTCACCTTGCTCCTGCAGCCAACGCAAGAGCTGCGCCGCCACGCGATCCCGCTGCGGGAATCTGGACACCAGTTCACGCTCCCCTATCCCTGCCACACCCGCCGCGCGCAACGCTGACCTTAACCCGTTTGCCAACCTCTGTTCTTCATCGTTCAACTCCACCTGATGACCGTACGCACGCATTTCCGCCCCGCGCAATTCCCAATACTGACGGCGCATGCCTTCTTGCAGCAACCACTCCACGTCCCGGCCAGACCAACCGCCGCCCGCCGCAGCAGCCACCGGCCCGCGTGCCACCCACCCCGCAAAGCGTTGGCGGCGATGGGCAGCAAGCAGCGCCGCTTGCATCTTTTGCAGGGCTGCTGTCACGGCGGCTGTGGAATACCACGCACTCGGCAGGCGCAGCAACTCCCCTTGCGCAGCCACCGCCGCCAACCACGCCTCCGCCTGCGCCGGTGTTGCCCCGAGTTCAGCACAAACCGCGGCGGTGTGGACGGGGCCCCGTGCAGCCAGCGCCACCACGCGCGCCAGCGGTGACGCCTGAGTGCGTGCAGCCAGCTGTGCCAGCACCTGGGCACGCTTGCGCCGATGCAAGCGCCCCGGCACAGCGTCCAAGACCCGTCCGCCGCCGAGCGTCCGAACGGGTGAGTAGCTGCGTAACACAAACGGATCGCCCGGCTCACAAACCAGTGGCCGCTCTAACAGCAACTGCGCAAAACCGCTGTCACCCGCCGCTAGCTCGTCCGCTTCCAAGAGCAGGACACGCCCGGTGACAGCCGCTGTTGCGAGGTGTACATGCACCCGCTCGCGGTGGCGCAAGCCGCGTTCATACCCTGCGAGCACGTTCAGCCGGACGTCCACGAGCTTGCTTTCAAACAGCGTGCCAGCCGCAGCCAATGCTTGACCGCGGCGTACCTCAGTACGTTCGACACCTGCCAGATTCAATGCTGCCCGTTGGCCGGCCCGCACTTCCGACACCGGCTGGCCGTGCACCTGCAGTCCGCGTACGCGCACCACCCGGCGCCCTGGCAACAACTCGAGGGTATCGCCGAGGGCCCATTGACCACGCCATACGGTACCGCTGACCACCGTACCGTGACCGGGAACGGAAAACACCTTGTCCACCGGCAGCCGGAACGCACCTGTGACCTGGCGCGGCGGCAATGACTGAACCAGTTGCCAAAGGGCTTGTTTCAGCTCGGCCAGCCCTTGACCGCTGCGCACACTGGTAGCGACAAGGGGAGCGGCCGCGAATGGGGTGCTGGCGAGCGACTCACGCACCACTTCGGCTGCAAGTTCCACCCATGCCGGGTCAACCAGGTCGGCTTTTGTCAACGCCACTACCGCATGCTGCACGCCGAGGAGTTGTAAAATATCCAAGTGTTCCCACGTCTGTGGCATCATGCCTTCCTGTACATCCACGACGAGGAGGGCGGCGTCAATCCCGGCAGCTCCCGCCACCATGTTGTGGACAAACCGCTCGTGCCCCGGAACGTCCACCAAGCCCAAGCGTGTTCCGTCCGGAAAGTTTAATGGCGCAAAATCAATGTCAATTGAGATGCCGCGTTCCCGTTCCTCCTTTAATCGGTCTGTGTTTTTCCCTGTTAAAGCGGTGACCAAAGCCGTTTTGCCGTGGTCGATGTGACCCGCTGTCCCAATCACGGCAAATCGTTCCGCCATGCCACCATCCCCCTGCAGTCCTGTTCAACCAGGTTCTCAACCAAAAACGGCCGGCCGTCCGCTGCTTCCAGCGCACCGGCCGACCGCTGCGGGCCCGGGGTACCTACCACCCGTTCACCTTACGGCATTTTCATAAAAAACCCAGTGAGTTGACTGGCGGCACGGCTGAGTGACGAAGATGACACATGAAACGACTCGGCAACGTCTTTTTGGCGGACGGTTTCGTTGTGCCGCTTCAGGGTGGCGTACACCAAGGCGGCCGCCCAGACCTCCGGCTTACCAATCACCACGTCCTTGCGCAAAAAAGCATGCTTCAGGTAACCAGTCCAGGCCGCTTTGGCAGCCGTGCGCAGGCGTGTCTTGTGCTGCTCGCGCAGCCATGCCTCAGCTGCCTGCCAGACGAGTTGCCAAGCGGGATCGACCGCGAGGATGATATCCCGCGGCACCTCGCTCATGCGCAAGGTCACCCGCTCGCCGTCCCGCCACAGACTGACGCGGCCACGCGCCCCCATACGCTGCAGGACGTACAGCGCAGCGGCTTGCAGGCTTGGCGACAACTCTGGCCGTTGCAAAAACGCTCGCAGGGCCTTTTCTGCATCCGCGTCGGCCAGCCAGGCCAGGGTACGAACCACCGCCCGGCAGGTATCCTCAGCACCGTGCCGCAGGCCCCAATACAACGAGGCGCGCAACAGCGGGTCTTGCCGCCAGTCGTCAAAATCTCCGCGCTCCAGCCGTTCCTTGAGCTTGGCAAACTGGGCTTCCACCGGCAGGTCTGACTGGTAACTTACGCGCAACCGGCGTGCCCCGGCGCGCTCCGCTTGCTCCAGCCGGACCAAATAATAGTTGGCCACCTCGTCAAGCTGGCCGCGCCGCAGAAGCGTACGCCACGCCCTCCGTGCGGTCGCATACGCGCCCAAATTGGCGGCCGCCGCTGCTAAGGCGTGCAACAGCAACGGTTCCGGCTCAGCCTGTAAGCGGACCAGTTTCATAAATAGCTGCAGGGCTGCGCGGTGTTCGCCAACCAACCCGAGCGTAGTGCCGAGTTTCATGGCGTGGTCGTAGTGTAGCGGAAACAACTTGGACAGGGTTCGTATGAGCGTGTGCAAACGCTCGCGTTGCCCGAGGTAGGCGCTAAACACCGCCAGGTTACACAGCGCGTGCAGGTTGTCAGGCTGCCATGCGAGCACCCGTTCAGCGGCCGCCACCGCTTCTTCGTATCGGCCTGTATAGTAGTAAGCGAGCGACAGATTGTTCAACGCTGCTGTGTTCTCTGGTTCGTTTTGTACAACCCGTTCTAGCCACTCGACAGCCGCTTCAAACTGTCCCTCTTCCAGCAAATGCCTGCCGTCTTGTTCAGCGTGCCAACGCTCACGCTGGCGCCGTTCGGCCTCCCAGCGTGCCAGCGCTTTGCCGCCACCAAACTCGCCAAGCAAGATGCCGAGCATCTCCTCCGCATCCTCGGCATACTCGCCATTGGGGGCCGCATCCAGGTAGCGCAAAACGTATTCCTCTGCGGTTTCGTAATCACCCATATTGGCAAAGTTGTTGGCCATGTAGAACTGACACTCGACCATCGACGGGTCGAGGTCCCGCAGCACGTGCATCAGCACCTCGTTCGAGGCGGCGAAATCGCCCAGTTCCGACAGCACCCCAGCCAGGTTACAGTGGTTCACCGGGTTGTCGGGTTCGTATTCAACGGTTTTACGAAACGCCTTGAGCGCTCCTTGCAGGTCGTTTCGCTCCAGAGAACGGACTCCACGTTCAAAGAAAAACGCCGCATCCAGGCGCATGGAGATCACGTTGCTGCGCGGCCGCACACCTGTACGCCGCCCGTTGATGCGTGAGCTGCGGTCCAAAGCGACACCTCCTGGGGCCGGCCGTCTTCCGGCCCGCACCTGGTGCAGCAGCACAGCAAGCAGGCGTTGCCCGCCCGACTGTCGCCCACCCAGAGCAGCCCTGGCCCGTAAATGGTATTTCCAGTATACCACAGCGGCCGCAGGCAATGAAATTCACAGTCTGTAACCTGCATGGTATAATGTCTGAATTCAAGCCTAAGATTGGCGTTCTGTCCCTTTTCCGCCATTGGGCAAGCCTTCAACATGGCGGAAGCTTGGCAAGATTGAGGTGACCTCTGTTGATGGAATGGAAACGCGCTTTGGCAGACGTGGCGGCCGCCCAACTCGGTCTGCCGGCAGACGACGTCCTGGCCGCCGTGGAATACCCTCCTCACCCCAATCTGGGAGACTTGGCACTCCCCTGTTTCCGCTTTGCCAAGGTGTTGCGGCAAAATCCCGCGCAGCTGGCGGCAGCGACTGCCGCTGCATTGACAGCCAGCGGACGGTTTGAACACGTAGAAGTAGCTGGCGGTTACGTCAACGTCCGTTTGCACCGCCAGGCGGTGGCGGCCCGCGTCTTAGACCTGGCCAACCGCAATCCGGCCGGGTTGTATTCGCGCCGCCGGCACGCGGGTGATAAGGTGGCCGTCGATTACTCCTCGCCCAACATCGCCAAGCCGTTTGGCGTCGGCCACTTACGTTCAACCATGATTGGCCAGGCGATTTGCCGCATGCTAGCGGCCGACGGGTTTACGGTCCTGGGGATCAATCACCTGGGCGATTGGGGTACGCAGTTCGGCAAGAACATCGTGGCCTACCTGCGCTGGGGAGATGAAGCAACCGTCCGGCGCGACCCTGTCCGCGAATTGTTTCGGTTGTATGTGCGGTTCCACGAGGAAGCCAAAGACCACCCTGAGTTGGAAGATGAGGCGCGCGCCTGGTTCAAGAAACTGGAGGAAGGCGACGCCACGGCCCGCCGTCTGTGGCAGTGGTTTATCCAAGAAAGCCTACGGGCGTTTGAACAGACGTATCAGCGGTTAGGTGTGACGTTTGACTACGTACTCGGAGAGAGTTTTTACAATGACAAAATGCAAGCAGTCATCGATGAACTCCAGGCGCGCGGGTTGCTGACAGAGAGCGAAGGTGCCGAGGTCGTCGACTTGTCCGCGTGGAACTTGCCGCCGTGCATCATTCGCAAATCGGACGGTGCCACCATTTACGCCACGCGCGATTTGGCGGCTGCGCTTTACCGTCACGATGTGCTTGGCGCCGACCATCTGGTCTATGTGGTAGGGTCAGAACAAACCTTGCACTTCCAACAGGTGTTTAAGGTCTTAGAGCTGATGGACCGGCCCTGGGCGGCCCATTGTACACACGTGGCTTTCGGCATGATGAAGTACAACGGTGAACGCTTGTCTACCCGCCGCGGAAAAGTTGTATATTTGGAAGATGTGCTGACGCGCGCTGTGCAGGAAGCCCGGCAAATCATTGAAGAGAAAAACCCGCAACTGCCTGAGAAAGACCAAGTGGCCGAGGCTGTGGGTATCGGCGCGGTGGTGTTTAACGACTTAAAGAACGACCGCTTGCACGACGTCGATTTTCGTTGGGAAGACGTCCTCAACTTTGACGGAGAAACGGGGCCTTATGTGCAATACACGCACGCACGCGCCTGCAGCGTCTTGCGGCGTGCCCAGGCGGAAGGCCTGAGTTGGCCACCCGCGCCTCCTGCCACCACACTGTCCGACCCCGAATGGCAGCTTGTACATCAACTGGCGCAGTCCAACGAGTTGTTTGAGCGTGCTGTCGACCGTTTTGACCCGTCCGTGATAGCCCGCCACGCCCTCGACCTGTGTCACTTGTTTAACCGTTTTTACCATGATTGTCCAATCCTCGGTGCACCTGCTGCCGAGCGTACCTGGCGCCTAGCCCTAACCGACGCCACACGTCAAGCACTCGCCTTTGCCCTGCACCTGCTTGGTTTGGCCGCGCCGGCGGCGATGTAATGACCCTAAGAGTCTGTCGGAGACCGCCCGAGGCGGGCAACCTAAAAAGCCTGCGGAACGCTCACCCGCAGGCTTTTTTTACGCACATCAGCAGTTTACGTATAGAGACTTACATATAGGGACGCGGATTGATGGGTTGGCCATTAAGTCGTACCTCATAGTGCAGGTGCGGCCCCGTGGCCATGCCCGTTTGTCCAGAATAACCAATCAATTGGCCCTTGGCCACGCGCTGCCCCGGTTGCACCGCTGCACGCGACAAGTGACCAAACACCGTCTCCAAGCCGTTGCCGTTGTCTATCTTGACCCAGATGCCATAGCCCCCGCTGTTCCAACCAGCGTCCTCTACCACACCGTTGTTGGTGGCATACACCGGTGTCCCCACTGGACAGCCGATGTCCACCCCCGGGTGAAAATCCCCCGTTCCACTCAGGTTGCGCCAACCAAAGCCAGACGTGATATCGTACGCCGCACACGGCCACAGCCAACTGCCAGAAGCCACGCCTGTATTCGTCCCGCGCTTGGCAACTTCCGCCTGTGGTGGCTGTTCCACAGTGCGGCTGACCACCGTGCTTTGGACCAAAGAGCCGTTGCGGAACGTCTCGCGCACCTGTTCGACCGCCCGCCCCGCTTGACCCGGCCGGATGACTTGTACCTGCCCCTGTGGCAACTGACTGTCGTTTTGGTACTGGATGGTGTACGGCAGCGAAACCTCGCGGGTCACCACCGCCTCTGCCTCCACCCCCAACAACGGCCCACCGCCGCCCCTTGGACGGCCTGCTGCCTGTGCGTCTGTCGCTACACCAGGGGCCGCCGCGGGGCTGGCATCCGCCTGATGGGTGTCCCCTAACGCCGTACCCGCGCGGCCTGCCAGGGGCGATTTGCCACGTCCCAACAACAACCCAGCAGCAGCCTCAGCAGACAGGATACGGCTGACGCTAATCTCAGCCGGCTCAATCACCACCGGTTGCGTAAAGTGAACGTTCGCATCAGCCGGCAGGTTTTTCGGCAATAGGGCGGCGCGCACCTGCGCCAACGCCTGTTCAGCAGCCGCCAACGTCGCAGTATAGGCAACCGGGCGGCCGTTGATGACAATCCCGGCAGCCGGTGTCGGCAATGCAGCAACCCGCTGCCAGTCATACCCTGCAGCCACATGCAGATGGACCGGCTGCAATTGCACCGGGACACGGAACCCTTCAGCCAATCTCTGAACGCCGCTTGCCGCTTCTGCCGGAACCATACCCACGTACGATCCGCTGTTGTAAACGCGTACCCAACTCGCGGTTTGGCGTACATGGCCCACGGCCACGCCTGTCCCCACCGCCAAGACCCCGACTCCCGCTAGCGCGGCCAGCGTCGTGCGCAGCCGCGGTGTCTGTCGCCACTGTTCCTGCCAATAACTTCCCCACTGCATCCACAGCGTCCGCAGGTGGCGTCCAGCCTGAACTGCCCACTCTCTAGATACAGGCCGCCACGCACGCCTCGGATCGCCTGTCGTCGACTGCACTCTGTCAACCCCTCCCCCACGCGCACCAAAGCCAAGGCGCGCCCAGACCATAGGGGGAGTTCGACAATGTTCAACATAATCCTGCCGTGTTCGCCAAATCGCCACACGTTTTGTTAAGATTTCTCACATATGCCAAACCTGGTTTGCGTGGTGAGCACCTGAAGAAGCCTTCTGGGTCAGGTGCCAACGATCCGGGTCAGAGGTGGTCTGTCTGTTCCTCAATCGCCTCTGCGAGCTGCTCCGAAAACTGCTGTGCGGCGTTAAAACCGATGCGCTTCAACCTGTAATTCATAGCTGCCACTTCGACAATGACCGCCAGGTTACGGCCCGGGCGGACAGGGATGGTCAGCGCGGGTAAATCGGTGTCGAGAATACGTACAGACTGCTCGTCAATCCCCAGGCGGTCGTACGCCATATCGTCTCGCCACGCTTCCAGATGAATAACCAGAGAGAGTTTTTTGTGTGTCCGCACCGCCCCCGCACCAAACAGGGTCATGGCGTTGAGCACGCCCAGGCCGCGAATCTCCAACAGGTAGCGCAGCAAAGGCGGTGCACTGCCGACGAGCGTGTCATCCGAAATTTGCCGAATGATGACAGCGTCGTCCGCTACCAGGCGGTGTCCGCGCTTAACC
>JAILZF010000039.1 GCA_023512635.1 Alicyclobacillus sp.
GCGCAACGCCTCGCGGAATTGGGACCACGTCAGTTTACGGTAAAACAACGCCAGGACAATGGCTCCGGCAGCCCCTAGCGCGGCCGATTCGGTCGGCGTCACCGCGCCGCTGTAAATCCCGCCTATGACCAGCAAAAAGAGCAGCACGACACCGAGCATGCCGCGCAGTGCAGCAAACCGCTCCGTCCAGGTCACGCGCTGGGTCTGTACATAGACAGCGCCCCGCCGCGTATCGCGCGCTGCACTATAAATGGTGTATAAAATCAGCAACAGCGAGATAAACAACCCAGGGAGAATCCCTGCAATGAAGAGCTTGCCAATGGACGTCTCGGTGATAATGCCGTAAATGACCATGTTTAAACTGGGCGGAATCAGGATGCCCAGCGTCCCCCCTGCGGAAACCGATCCCACCGCCATCCACGTTGGGTACTTGTGACGCAACATCTCTGGGACGGCAAAAATTCCCACAGTGGCAGCCGTAGCAGGGCTTGAGCCAGAGACCGCGGCAAACGCGGTACTGGTGGCGAGGGTACTGACCGCTAAGGTCCCAGGGACGCGGTTGAACCACTTGTTGGCCGCTTGGAACATTGCTTCAGCGATGCCCGAGTGGGAAATCACCCCCGCCATCAGGATAAACAACGGCACCACGATGAACTCGTCATTCGTCCCGCGCTCAAACGCGATATTGGCCATCTGCATAGCGGCAGCCGGCCCCAAAAAGGAAACTATTCCAGTCAATGCCGCCAAACCCATGCTGAACGCCACCGGGACTCCGATGGTCATGAAGAGAATCATCAGGCCAAAGACCAACAGCAGCTGTCCAGTCCAGTCCACGCCCTTCCCCCCTTGCCGTTAGCCCCGGCCAGCTCCCGGCCGGTTCTTCAAGGCGCGACGGATGCGCAGACCACTCGCCAACAGCATGAGCAGCATCCCAACGGGCATGATGCCGTTGATGAATACCAAAGGCAGATGCATCGTCGAATCATCGTACTCGCCGCGGACGAATGCAATAGCCAGCAAACGATAAGTAAGGTAACCTAAGGTGAAGATATAGACTAGGCTGATGCACTCAGCCCACTGCTCACAGCGCTGCCGCCAGCGCGGTCCCAGCCACTCCAGAACAAAATCGACACGGATGTGGCCGCCCTGGGCAAAGGTCGCCGCTGTGCCAAGATACGTGACGTACAACAGCAGGTAATCGCCAAGGGGCAAGGTCCAGGTTGACGGGTTGTGAAACAAGTAACGCGACACGACTTCCCACAGGGTCAGGACCATGATGGCCAATACCAGCACCGCGGCCATCCCTTGGCAAAACCGGCATACACCGAAAACCGTTCGCCAGAGCCAGGGCTCCTGGTTCATGACCCGCTCTCTCCAATATAGGGTTGGAACTGTTGCACCACTTGCATGATTTTGTCGCCATCCGGCCCCTCGGCCTTCTGCACCTGCGGCCAAACCTGTTGCACCACCAGCGTGCGCAACTGGTTGATGACCGCCGGGTCAGGGGTTTTCACCTGCACCCCGTGGCTCTGCAGGTCTTGGAGGACCGAGCTAAGCTCCTGCTGCGCCAACTGACGGCCGTATTTTTGCGCGTCCAGCCCAGCGTCCAGCATGACCTGCTGGTCTTCTGGACTTAACTTGCGCCACTGGTTGAGGTTCATATCGAGCGTGTCATAGTTAATAGAGGAATTAAGCATCGTCAGGTCTTTGGCCACCTCGTAGATTTTGTAGGAACGAATCAGCTCCAGGTCAAACAGGGTAGAATCCACCGTCCCGCGCTGCAATGCTGTGTACAGATTGCCCGGGTCGAGCACCACCGGCTTGGCACCCCAAACCTCCATGGTCTTGGCCTGCCACGGTCCGGCTGTGCGAATCAAGGTCCCTTTGAACGCATCGGCGGTGGTGTAAAACTGTTTGCGCGAAATCACCGCCACAGGCAACTGGCCGGAGACCGTAAACAACACCTTTTGTCCGTATTTTTGATAGATTTGGTCAATAATAGGGTTGACTTGATTGTAGAATTCGAGCACGTGGCTGGACATCAGTGGATAGGCATAAGGCACCTGCAAGATAGAAACAGCTGGGACCTTCCCAGCGGTAAACGACGCCGCGACGTCCGTGATGTCGACGGTGCCTTCATTCAGTGCGTCAAACGACTGCGAGGTGCTGACCAATGAACCCGCCCAGCTGTAGCGGAACTGGATACGGCCGTGGGTTTTCTGAGTCACCTCGTCTCCCCAATACTTGATAACCTTGGACGACAGGTCGTCTTGCGGGTGGGAAGCCGACAGGGTAAAGACGAACGACTGGCCATTTCCCCCTGCAGCCCCGGCACTCCCGCCGGCTGATGGACTCCCCGCAGTCCCGTTCTGGGCAGTGGTCGATCCGTCCGCCCCCGCAGCCTTGCCTGGGTTCTGTGAACCACTGCCATACCCGCAACACCCCGCCAACAGCAACACCAACGCCGCCACGCTACCGGTAAGTGCCCGCATACGCCGTAACACGGAACTTCCCCCTTTCCAGCGCAGGGCCGTTTATGACGCCACCTCTTGCTGAACCACCGCGCGTAAGGCCTGAACCATACGCTCCGCTGAAGGGACCACATACGCCTCCTCGACTGGGGTATATGGAATGGGGACGTCGAGGGTTGCTACGCGGCGCGGTGCACTGCGCAAGCGGACGCCTTGCTCGACAACGCGCGTGATGATTTCTGCCGCAACCCCGGCCGAGAGGTGCGTCTCGTCTGCGACCACCAAGCGGCCAGTTCGTTCCACTGACGCCAGGATGGTGGCCAGATCAAACGGCACCAGGGTGCGGGGGTCAATGACTTCCGTTTCAATTCCCTCTGCTGCCAACCGCTCGGCGGCCTCCATGGCTTGTGGAACCATAGCACCGCAAGCCACCAACGTCACATCTTCGCCCGGACGGCGTATACACGCCTGCCCAAACGGGATGGGGCCTTGTTGTTCGGGCACTTCTCCTGTTTCGTTAAACAGCCGGATGTGGTCGACAAAGACGCACGGATTGGGGTCAGCCACGGCGGTTTGCAACAGACCAACCACGTCGGCAGGCGTAGAAGGAACAAAAATTTTTAATCCGGGGGTATTCCACAGCATGGACTGAGGAGAGTGGGAGTGTTGAGCACCACCCGCCCCACGTGCCCCTGCGAGGATATGAAACACCACTGGGACACAGATCCGCCCGGCCGACATGTAACAGAGGTTCGGCGCTTCGTTGACCACCTGTTCCCAGGCGTTAAACATAAAGCTGGCTGTGGAAAAATCGACAATCGGCCGCATCCCGCCCAGGGCTGCGCCAATGGCAGCACCCGCGTAACCCATTTCGGATATCGCCTCGTCAAACACCCGGCCCGGAAAGCGTTGACGCAGGTCGTTCCGTTCCGAAAACGGGCTGTTAAAATCCCCGCCAAGCAAAATCACGCGCTCATCACGCGCCATCAGGTCCGCGATGGCCTGATTGCGAGCCTCCAAATAGCGCATGCGCGGCATTGTTCTACCCCCTTGCCTTTCCTTGTTCAAATCAGACGTCACGCCCACACGTGCGCCAAAGCCTCTTCCGCCGGCGGATAGGGTGCCGCTTGGGCCTGAGCCACCGCCTGGGCGATGTCCTCTTGCACCGCTCGGTCTACGGCTTGCAAGTCAGCCGCCGACCACCCGTGTTGCAAGGCGGCAGCGGCAAACTTCAACACCGGGTCATGCACGGCCCAACCTGTCAAGGTTGCACCTGTCAGTACCGGGGTCAAGTCGGTGACTCCGTCCACCAAGTGTGGCCAGCCACCGCGGTTGCCCGGCCAACCGGTGGTTTGCGCCTCAATAAACCACGGTCCCGCCTGCCCGCGTAAGACAGACACAGCCCGGCGCACCGCCGCGTACACCGCGGCCACATCACTGCCGTCGACCACTTGGTAAGGGATGCCGTACGCCCCTGCGAGGCCTGCAATGCTCGGTCCAGCGAGACCCGAATCACGCGGTTGACCGCTGCCACTGTTGTTCTCACAAATCATCAACAGGGGGACGTCCCAAAGCGCGGCAAGGTTGGCCGTCTCATGGAATGTCCCTTCGTTGACGGCCCCATCGCCGAAGAACGCCACGGCGACCCGCCGGCTGCCTTGACACTTGGCGGCCAAGGCCAAGCCCAAGGCGATGCACAGACTTCCTGCCACCACTGCGGAGGCCACCACCACGTTGCGCTCTGGCAAGGCGATATGAAACGTTCCAGACTTGCCTCGCGCGAATCCTGTGACTTTTCCGAAAATTTCAGCCATCATCGGACCTGCTGCAGCGCCCCGGGCAAGATTATGGCCGTGATTGCGGTGCGTGGTGACCATCGGATCTGCGTCGTCCAAGGCTGCCACGGCGCCTACCGCCGTCGCTTCCTGGCCAATGTATACATGGCGGTGCCCGGGGAAGGCGTCCCCGTGTTGTATCATCGCCTCCTCAAAGCGGCGGATGGCCAACATTCTCCGCCACTGCTCGCGCACGTCGGTTTCTTCCCAAAATCCCATGCGTATCCCTCCTTGCCTGCTCCCCTGCGCCTGCCGGCGGCTGCGGGACGGGGCGTAAGCATGCGCCTCTCAGCACAGCTGCCCCGTACCAACGCGGACCTGCGCACAGCCGCTTACCGCCCAAGTGCTTGCTGCAAAAAGCTGTTGGCCAACGCCCAGGCCTGTTCTGCGGACGCTTGATGATAACTGCTGCGGGTGTCGTTAAAGAAGGCGTGGCCTGCTTCCGCAAACACGCGGATATCGTGCTGCGCGTTAGCCTCCGCCAACGCGACGCGCAACCGTTCGACTTTGTCCAGGGTGATGTTTTTGTCCTGGGCACCAAACACCCCCAAGAACGGACCACGCACGTTGCGCACCGTTTGCAGAGGATTCATCGAGCGAGTCTCAGTGGGGGCATCATTGACCGGATCGCCGTAAAACACCAAGCACGCCTGCACACGCGAGTCCTCGCCCGCCAGCAGCATCGCCAAACGGCCGCCCATGCAAAAGCCCCAAGCAGCGATGCGATCCGTTTGTACATACGGCCGCTGCTGCAAGTAGCTGACCGCTCCTTGTAAGTCGCGGACGGCCGCCGCGTCCGGCAGATTGCGGCTGTTTTCCCGCGCCTTGGCCACCTCGCGGACGGGTCCGCCCATTTTGTCATACAAGTCAGGGACCACCACCGCGTAACCGTTGGCCGCTAAACGACAGGCGACGTCTTTCATATGAAAGTTCAATCCCCAGAACTCGTGAATGAGCACCACGCCTGGGTAAGAACCCGCCTGTGCCGGGCGGGCTTCAAACGCCAGCCCCAAGTCTCCGCCCGCCTCGTATTCCACCATGCCATGGGCCACTCCGTACACGTCTAACAACTTCATCACCTGGACCTCCTCTGCTGTGAACCACCCAGTGTTGGTGCACCGCGGATGGATCAGCGCATCCGGCTATACGCCGCATGCACGGTCTGCAAGCCTTGCTGCGAAAGCCAGGAACGCAGTGAACGCTGCGTCAACGGCAGTGACGAAGGTGGACTGCTTTCGGGCAACACCCCCTCCCCATGCCCATGACCGTCAAGTCGCCCACAGCGGTGCCGGGTTCACCAGCACCTCAACCAGGCTGCGTAAAAACGCAGCTGCCTCCATCCCATCGGCAACGCGGTGGTCGACGGTGAGGGTCAACGTCATTTGTGGCTGACTGGTGACGCGCCCGTCCGGTCCCACCACCGGCACCGGCCGAATGCGGCCGACCGCCAGCATCGCCGTCTGCTCTGGCAGTACCAGCGCCTGGAAGCGGTCGGGACCGGTGGCCCCCAGGTTGGAGATGCTCACAGCAGCCCCCGTCCACTCGCCGCGCGCGAGTTTACCGGTACGCGCCCGTTGCACCAGGGCAGCGCGCCGCTCGGCGAGCTGCGGCAGCGGCAAGCGGTCGGCAGCTCGCAACACAGGCACCACCACCCCGTCCGCGACTGCCACCACCAGACCCACATGCACCCCGTCTGCCGGTTGCAGCCTGCCAGCAGGGCTTGCTAACAGGTCTGCGCCCGCCTTGTCCGCGGTCTGTGCGGGCGCTGGGCGGTACAGGCAATTCAACCGCGGCTGAACCTGCAGAGCGCAGGCTACCGCTTTGATGAGCAGGTCGTTCACCGACCATGGGAGCTCCGGCCATCGTTCCCGCAACTCGTCCAGACCTGCCAGCAGACGTGTACAATCCACCGCTTGCTCGATCCAGAACTGGGGGATGCGAGCACTCGCTGTCAGCGTTTGTACCAAAGCCTGGCGCAACGGTGGCAACGGCTGCCCTGCCACAAGCGGCAGGTCGCCATCATGAGGTGGTTGCCCTGCCGCCTGAATGACCCGCTCCACGTCGCGCAACTGAATGCGCCCCTGCGGGCCACTGCCCTGGACGGCTGTTAGCGGCAAGCCGTGGGCGCGAGCCAGCCTGCGTGCGGCTGGCGAGGCGCGCAAGCGTGAACCCTCAGCCGGCCCCTGCGGCTGCACAGGCGGTACCAATCCGGCCGGCGCGGCCGCCCGTGCTGTTCCGGCGCCTTGAAAGGAGGTTGGCCCGCCGGGCGCAGCTGTCGGGTTGAGACCGGGTTGCCCCAGCGATAGCCAATGAGCGGCCGTCTCTGCGTCAACCCCCAACTCCGCCAAGACATCTCCTGGCCGAACCCGCTCACCAGCCCCCACCACGAGCCGTTGCAACACCCCTGCCGCCGGGGCTTCCACCTCCACCACAGCCTTATCTGTCTCGACTTCAATCACCGGTTCGCCTTCCTGAACCTGTTCTCCTTCTGACCTTAGCCAGCGCACCACCTCTGCCTGCTCGGTGGTGAGTCCCAAAGGCGGCAGGATAAACGGAACGGTTGGCATAGACACCCCCCCTACGCTTCCTTGACCAACCGCAGCAAGGCGGAGACAATCCGCTGTTCATCCGGCAGGACAGCTCGCTCCAGCTCAGGTGCAAAAGGGATGGGGGTAAACGCCGCGCCGACGCGCAGAATGGGCGCATCGAGCTCGTCAAACGCCACCTCCGCGACGCGTGCCGCGACCTCAGCGCCGACACCGCCGTTTTGCACCGCCTCATGTACCACCAACAATCGGTGGGTCCGCTGCAGCGACTGCACCACCGTGTCCACGTCAAGCGGCACCAGGGAGCGCAGGTCGATGACTTCCGCATCAATCCCCGCTTCCGCCGCGGCGCGCGCCGCAGCGTCCACCACCAGCGGCGTCATACCGCCATAGGTGACCACGGTGGCATCCACCCCAGCGCGCACCACACGCGCTTGCCCGAGCGGCGCCACCCATTCACTGGCTGGCAGGTCCTCGCGTTTGCTGTACAACCGCTTGTGCTCAATGAACACCACCGGATCGTCCTGGCGAATCGCAGCCTTGAGCAACCCGTACGCCTCGCACGGGGAAGACGGGGTCACCACCAGCAAGCCGGGAACATGCATCAACCAGGCCTCCAGGCTCTGTGAGTGTTGTGCCGCCGCGCCGCCGGCCGCGCCAGCCTGGGTGCGGACCACCAGCGGCACAGACAGCTGTCCCCCAGACATGTAGCGGTACTTGGCGGCCTGGTTGACCAAGTTGTCCATGGCCAGGGTGATAAAATCGATGAACATCACCTCCAACACAGGTCGCAACCCGGCGACCGCCGCGCCTACGGCCAGTCCGGTGATGGCCGCTTCACTGATGGGGGTGTTGCGCACGCGCTCCACCCCGTACCGCTCAGCCAAACCGCGCGTTACGCCAAAGGCACCGCCGGCCGCCACGTCTTCGCCCAAGATGACGACGGCAGGGTCCCGGGCCAGTTCTTCATCCAGTGCCCGGCGCAGTGCTTCAGTGTAGGACGTTTCCATAGACAGCCCTCCTTGAGCGCGGTGTCTTGCCGTCCAGTGCAACCGCACGCTTCAGGCATTTTACCAACACGTCCCTGCCATCACGTTACGGGCAGGTCGGCGTCTCCCTTGCGCAGCTGTACACGTAGGCGCTTGCCTCGGCGGCTGCGGGCGGAGGCGCTGTCCGCGCCAGTTCCAATGCTTGTGCTAACGCTTGGCGTTCTGCCTCTGCCTGGGCGGTAAGTTCCGCAGCCGGGACCCCCTGGGCCAGCAGCTGGCGCTGCAGGCGCAGCAACGGGTCCCGCTCGCGCCAGGCAGCCAACTCGGCTTTATCGCGGTATGCTTGCGCATCGCCCACGTAGTGCCCAGATAAGCGGTAAGTCTGGCACTCTAGATACGCGGGTCCGCCTGCTTGCCGCACCCAGTGCACCAACGCCTGGGCAGCCGTATAGACAGCTAGTACGTCGTTGCCGTCCACAACGCGCACCGGGATGTCGTACGGTTTGGCAAACTCGCTGGTGAACGCCACCCGGCTGTGCTCCTCACGTTGGGTAAACTCCGCCACGCCGTTGTTTTCACAGACAAACAAAACGGGCAGCCGCCAAAGCGAAGCCAGATTCAGACTCTCGTGAAACACCCCGTTACCGCTGGCACCGTCGCCAAAAAACACCACCGCTAAGCGGTCCTCTCCCCGCACTTGCGCGGCCCAAGCTGCGCCCAGCGCCAACGGGATGTTGCCCCCCACCACACCTGTGGCCCCGAGCATGCCGCGTGCGGCGTCGACCAAGTGCATAGAACCACCGCGGCCCCGGCACAGCCCAGTCTCCCGGCCCAGGATTTCCGCCAAGACTGCCGTCACGGGGCTGCCCTTGGCCAGGGTGTGACCATGCGCCCGGTGACCCGAAAACAGGTAGTCCTGCGGCCGCAAAACGGCGCACACCCCAGCCGCCACCGCTTCCTGGCCTGTGCTCAGATGCGTCAACCCAGGGACCTGACCGGCGGCCGCCAACTTTCCCACCTGTTCTTCAAACAAGCGTATCCGCACCATCATTCGATACAGCGACAGGCACAAGTCCTGATTTCCCACTTCTGGGCTGGACACACCCTTCCCCTCCTTTGCCCCGCCTTTGTAGGTGTGCAGCCGGTTTTGGCCGCGTGACCGTCCATCTCAGCTGCGCCAAAGACGCGGCCTCTTTTTACTTTTCCGCGGCCGCCTCATGCAGCAAGGGCTTTAACTCCGTCGCGTGTTGCAGTGCGGTCTGCGTAATCTGTTCGAGGTCTTCCGGAGGCATGTAACCAAGGTACAGGCCCGCTTTGCTGGCCTCCGCTTGGAATGCGGGATCGTTCATCGCCTTTTTAAAGGCGTCGCGCAAAGCGGCCAGCCTGTCAACCGGGACACCCGGCGGAGCGAAAAAGGCGTGGCCTAGATCCATAATCCCGGCCATGGCCGTCAACTCATCCAACTGTGCCTGCGTTAAATGCCATTGTTTCCCTACGTCTATCACTGTAGGAACGCCAGGTAGTTTTTCTGAAGAGCGCGTCGAGTAGATCACCACCACCCGGGCCTGGTTGCCGATTTGTTTAATATCTGAGGAAGACACAGAACATGCATCCCCGTTCCCGCGTACAAACGCCGCCTTTAAATCGGAACTTCCGCTAAACGCCGCCACCATGGTATACGGCACGTGAAACACGTTACACGTGATGACGGTGGCGTTATAGTCAGCGCTCCCCTTCCCTGCGGCCAAGATCTTCACAGGACGCGGGCTATGAACCACATCTGCGAACGTGGTATAAGCCCCTTTGCTTTGTACAGCCAAAATTTGCGGGTCATCATCCGGGCGGCCTATCCAAGCAAAGCGCGTGACGTCAAACTGCATGCCAGAGGCGCCTGCGATTTGGTCAAACACATCACCGCCAGCGTTGGTATCACCAAGGGTCAACCCATCTGGTTTGGCGCTGTAAATCTGATTGGTCCCCACCAATCCGCCACCACCAGCCGTGTTGACCACTTCAACTTTGGCAAGGCGTAAGTATTTTTGCAGATAAGGGGCAAGCAACCTCGCCCACTGGTCATAACCACCACCTGGGGCGTAAGGTACAATGATATGCAGCGTTTTTCCTTGGTAAAACGCGTACCCAGACGCCGTGTCTGCGCCCTGGGTTGGGGTTGCTGAGCCGGTGGCTGGGGACACGGACGTCACAGCCGCTGGGGTGTTCGACGTTTGCAAACTGCTACAGCCTGTCAAGATGAACCCACAGACCCCCGCCAGAAACGCGGCTATGTTACGTATCTTGTAGGTCATCCGCTCATCTCCCCTCCTTCCACCTCTTGATTGGAGTCTAGCGGAACCGTCTTTACGATTCTCGAATGAGCGTAAAACTCGGTATATGAACTTACGAGATTGATCAACGTCCCCATCCTGTCCGGCAGGTCATGGCGGTGAATGAAATACATTGCACGGGCTGGGAACAGTGGGTCTAGAGAAACGTGGAGCAACCGATTCTTGCCTGGTGGAATCGGATTGGCGGAGATGGTACACGCCACCCCGTGTTGCACCAATTGATGGATGATATTGACGTTGTCCGTTTCGGCCACGATCTCCGGACGGAGGTTCCTGCTGGCGAACATCTCGTCTATCAAGTGCCGCAACGTACCACCGCTGACGGGTAACACGTACGGCAATTGACCTAATCCTGTCATCTCGTTCCAGCCATCTAGCCATGGGCGCACGATGTTTTCTACTCCAACCAGGTAAAACGACTGGGTCCAGACCCGCCGGCTGGCCACCCCGGGGATAGCTGCTTCTGTGCTGCTGATCAAGCCAGCATCCAACAGGGTTTGACTGACCTGGTGTACGATTTTCTTGGAGTCGTCAAACGTGAGAATTTTAAAGCGCACGGGCAGGTGTTCGCGGTCAAAACACTGAATCAGTGCTGAGGCCAGCAAATCCGCCAGCGGGGCTGTTACGCCCATGCGCAACACGTCGGTCTGCTCATCTGCTTCATTCGTGCTGTGAATCCCATTGGCGAGCATGTGAATAACTTGCACAGCGTACGGCAAAAACGACTTGCCCGCGGCTGTCAACTGCACGCCGCTGTGACTGCGTATAAACAAGGAGACTTTCAACTCGTTTTCTAACGATTGAATCCGTTTGCTGATGGCAGACTGCGAGATGTGCAGATGTCGCGCGGCTTCTGTCATGCTTTTCGCCTCGGCCACGGCCAAAAAAGTGCTGACGTCGTTCCAATCCATCGTGATCACCCGGTTTGTCGCCACAAACAGATTCCTGGACTATTCAGTATTTTTGCAGCGCTAGTATCAACGAGGACAGGGCCGCCAAGACGAAGAACAGGACCACCAGGGCAAAGGCCAACACATAGCTGCCGTGATTGCCTGCAATCAGACCGCCCATGGCGGCGGTGATAAACCCGGAAATGGTAATTCCGGTTGCTCCCGCGGTGCCGATGGTGGACGCGATGGCGGAGCGCTCAGCCATCGCATGCGGCAGACTCCAAACCACGACCAGTGCCGAGGTTCCCGTCCCCATAGCCAACGCCAGCGCACACGCCGCCACCACGGGGTGGGCTGTCAGCAGCACAACCATGAGCAAGACCGCTCCAGCCATGAAGTTGGCTACCCCAAACCAGCCGCGCCGTTTGACGCGGTCGGACCAAACTGCTATCAACAGGGCAATGAGGCCGCCCGCCAGGGATCCTGCTGAGGTCACCAGGGCCATCTTTGCTTCTGGAAAGTGCAGGTTGGCGGTAATATAGCGCGGCCCAAAGGTTGACAACCCGTAGATGGATGCCGTAGAGCCGATGTCCATTAAGGCAATCAGCCAAACGCGGTAATTGCTCACTGTCTGCCGAAAGCTGGCGACGTTTTTTTCGGGCAGGTCGAGCGCCTGCAAGACCCGCGAAAGTGAACCTTGTTCAATCCATTCTACTTCTGCGCGCGGCATGCCTTTCGCTTGCCTAGGTTCGTTGGGCAGGTACAACAGCATCATGAGCAAGGGTACCAAAGGAATGAGTGCAGAGAAGTAGAAATTAGCCTTCCAACCCCAGGCAGCGACAATGGACACGGTCAGCAGCGGGGTGATCACAGACCCCAAGCTGATGCCGACAATCCAAGAAGCTTGGCCGCGGCCGCGTTCACTGAACGGCAGCCACTGCGCGGTGTACCACCCAAGCAACGGGATCGCAAACGCTTCAATGACTCCAAGGCCGATACGCGCCGCCAGCAGTTCGTTGTAGGTGTTGGCCAAGGTGTGAAACCACATGTCGAAAATCCATAACACGATGCCCAAAACGGCCGCCCGGCGACCTCCCAGCTTTTGAATCAACGGTCCCCATGCAATTTGAAACACCCCGTAACAAATTAAAAAGACACTGGCCAACAGGCCAATCTGCGCCGGATGCCCTTCCAGTCCAAACTGCCGTAAAAAGGGTGGATTGACGTAGAGAAACGAGATGTTGGTTTTATCAATTTGCATGGTCAACATCAAGGCAAACGTGAACGAAAACAAGCGCCACCAACGCTGCGGCCAGAGCCATGCTGCCGCAGGCATCTCAGGAGCCGGTTGGGTCTGCGCGTACACGTGAATCCCCTCGCTCCCCTCTCATTTGAACGAATCGACAGGGACAAGGCTCGAGTCGCTGCCTGTGGCTGCGACCCGGGTTCAGCCCCGTCCCCTGCCGCGGCCGGGGCCCTACGCTTTGCGCCCACCGCGGCCTTTATC
>JAILZF010000004.1 GCA_023512635.1 Alicyclobacillus sp.
AGTGGTGGAAAGGGAGGGCAAACCGTGTACGCCCAAGAAGCACAACAACCTCTGCTTGAGTTTCGCAACGTGCAAAAACGCTTTGGCGGTCTGTTGGTGACCAACGACGTCAGCTTTGCGGTTTATCCAGGAGAAATCCTGTTTATCATTGGCCCCAACGGAGCCGGCAAAACCACCCTGTTCAACCTCGCCACCGGCTTTATTGCGCCAGATGCCGGCGAGATCCTGTTTGCTGGCCGCTCCCTGCGTGGGCTGAAGCCATATCAAATCGCCCGCTTGGGCATCGGCCGGACCTTTCAAATCGTCAAACCGTTGGCCAATCTGACGGTGTTGGAGAACGTGATGCTCGGCGCGTTTGCCCACACCTCGGCGAAAGCCGCTGCTCGTCAGGAAGCCCTCGAGATCTTAGAGTTCACCGGCCTGGCGGACCGGCGTGACATGCTCGCTGGCGCACTCACCCTGGCTGGCCGCAAGCGTTTGGAGATTGCCCGCGCTCTGGCAACGCGGCCGCGCCTGATCTTGTTAGACGAGGTGGTGGCTGGGCTGACGCCGACGGAAGCGGTCGAGACGATGGCCCTATTTAAACGCTTGTCCGAACGTGGCGTCACCGCCATTGGCGGGATTGAACACGTCATGCGCGTCGTCATGGAAATCTCCCACCGGGTGATGGTGATTCACCACGGACAAAAAATTGCTGAAGGCACGCCCCGCGAGGTCACCTCTCACCCCGATGTGATTGCCGCCTACCTGGGCAGCCAGATGGAGGTGTAAGGCGTGCTAGAGATTCAAGACATCCACGTGTTTTACGGAGACCTGCAGGCGTTGTACGGGGTCTCGCTAGAAGTGCAGGAAGGCGAGGTCGTCGCCTTGGTCGGAGCCAATGGCGCTGGCAAAACGACGACGCTGCGCACCATTTCTGGATTGCTGCGGCCGCGCAGCGGCGCAATCTGGTTTGACAAGCAACCGGTTCACCGCCTGCCGCCACACCAGATTGTGGAGCTGGGCATTAGCCACGTTCCTGAAAGCAGGCAGTTGTTTCCGCTTATGACGGTCGAAGAAAACCTGTTGCTGGGCGGCCACATTCGGCGCGTGCGTTCAGACCGCCAGCGGATGCTGCACGAGGAGATCTACCCGCTATTTCCGCGCCTGCAAGAACGGCGCCAGCAGCTTGCCGGCACCCTCTCTGGCGGTGAACAACAAATGGTGGCCATCGCCCGTGGATTGATGAGCCGGCCGAGACTGCTGATCCTCGATGAACCATCTCTCGGACTGGCGCCCGTGGTGGTGCAGGAGATGTTCAACGTGGTACGGCGCATCCGTGAACAGGGCGTCACCGTGTTGATTGTCGAGCAGAACGTCACCCAGACCCTGCAACTTGCCGACCGCGCCTACGTCATGGAGAACGGACAAGTGGTGTTGTCGGGGGACAGCAAGAGCTTGGTGAACGACGAACACATGAAAAAAGCCTATTTAGGGATGTAGCCAGACAAACCCGTCCGACAGCCTCTGACCCAGGACAGGGCGGCTCAGTAGGCCCGCTGGTCACTTGCAGCCCTGCCCCCGCCCAGCCTAATGCAAGCCTACGGCGGTGACCGCCCACAGCGAGACCATAAACAAACCCGCCCCCGCCGTCACGAGCAGAATGGCACGCCGGTCTGCCGCCTTGACGGCGGGGATCAGCGTGGTGGCGGACACATACAGGAACGATCCGCTGGCCAACGCGGTCACTGCCTGCACCCAGTGTTCCTCATACACCCCCGCCCACAGCGTCACCCCTGCCCCTACCAGCGTCGAGAGGGCGAGCAACGCCGTCGCGCCAAAAGCCCGCCAACGGGATCGCCCGGCGGCCAACGCCACGCTGGCCATGCTTAACCCCTCGGGCAATTTATGCAGCGCAATGGCCGCAAACATCAGGACCCCAGCCGCCCGGCTGGTGGTGAAGGCGCCGGCAATCACCGCTCCATCCAGCCAGGTGTGAATCAACAGCGCCCACAGGGTGGCCCAGTCGGTGGTGACAGGAATCCCCCATGGTTCTGCCTGCATGGAACCGGGAAAGGGATGAAGATGAGACGCGTGCTCCACGGGTCCTCCCAGTGCCGGGGCCGTAGGCATGCCAGCCACCCGCCTCCCTAACGGTTCAGGACGGGCGGCGCGGTGGCTGTAACGCTCCAACCACATCATGCCCAGGTAACCACCAGCCACCCACAGCGGTCCGCTGGCCGGCAGGCTGGTCAACGCGTCTGGCAGCCGGTCCAAGACGGTGGCTCCAAGTAAAAAACCGGCCCCCAAGGCCGTGATCCGCGCGATTTGCGTGGTGCCCCAACGGCGCACCAAGATCAGCGTGCCTCCCAGCACATCTGCACAAGCAGCCACCGCACTGAGCAGCAACGCCAACACCCACACCGTCACCTAAGGACCCTCCGGTCTGCTTGGGTCACTTCTGGTATCTCTAGAATGACCCTGGGACTCGGACATGCAGGAAACCGAGTCTCTCGCCGCTCTTATTGAAAATCATTTTCCTTAAATAATGTACCGGCGCTGGGCTGACGTGTCAACCGACAAACCTGCAGCCAACATCACTCCTGTGACAGGCTAATCCAAGTAACCAAATTGGCTTTTCTGCAATAAACCGTTGACGTCGACTGCAAAAGCCGGTAGACTTGGAGAAACAAAGACAATTTCAAACTAACTTGATCGGAATAAGAGGTGTATCGATGGCGACGACCGTTTTGCAATCAGAGGAAATTCATCAGCTCGCTGAAACGTACGCCCAACGGGAACCGGAAGAAATCCTGCGGGTGGCGGCCGAACGCATTCCTAACCTGGCTCTGGCGTGCAGCTTTGGCGCAGAAGACATGGTGTTGCTCGACCTGTGGATGCGTGTCCGGCCGGACGGGGTGGTGTTCTACCTGGACACTGATGTGCTGTTCCCTGAGACGTACGAATTGGTGGAACGCGCTGTGGCCCGCTACGGCATCCCTAACCTGCGCCGGGTGCGGCCGGCTTTAACGTTAGCCGAACAGGCAGAGCAATACGGAGAAGCGCTGTGGGCGCGCAACCCAAACCTGTGCTGCGACTTGCGCAAGGTACAGCCGTTGCGCTCTATCCTCAGCGAACTCGACGGCTGGATCACCGGCATTCGCCGAGAACAGGCCCCGACGCGGGCCAATGCCCAGGTCTTTGAACTGGACGCCAAGTTTGGTCTGGTCAAGGTCAACCCGTTGGCATTTTGGACCGACAAACAGGTTTGGCGCTACATCGCCGACCACCAAGTCCCGTACAACCCGCTGCATGACCGCGGCTATCCGAGCATCGGCTGTCTGCACTGCACACGTCCGGTCAAACCTGGCGAAGACCCGCGCAGCGGCCGCTGGGCCGGTTTTGATAAGACGGAGTGTGGCTTGCACCAGTAAGCCCAACGTCCTCTGGCACAGTTTTTGCCAACGCAGGCGGCCAAGCGGACGGACGGTGTTGGTGGCTGGACAGGGGTTCAGGACACCTGCGGCGCTCCCTCGGTGAGGCCAGCGGGACGATCTCGGCGGATGAGGTGGGAGACCAGATGGATGTACGTGTATCCCTGATTGGTTTTGTGGTTGGGGCGCTGATAGGACTGACCGGGATGGGCGGGGGTACCGTGATGACCCCGCTGATGATCTTCCTGTTCCACATGCACCCGGCGATGGCGGTCGGCACAGACCTGGTCTACGCCTCCATCACCAAACTGGCTGGGGCCCTCCAACACATCCGCCAAAAAACGGTCGACTTCCCGGCGTTTAAAGCGTTGACCTTAGGCAGCGTACCGGGAGCCCTGCTCGGCTCCGGCGCCGTGGGCGCTATGCAACACTGGCTGCCCATGGCCACCGTCAACCTGTTCATCAGCCAGCTGCTCGGTGCGGTTTATTTGCTGACGATTGCCGCCGTGTTGTGGCGTGAGTACACCCGCCGCCACCGGCCTGCGCCGGCGGCGGTGACAGTCCCGCTGCCGCGCTTGCGCCTCGGGCTGCTCGGCCTGGTGGCCGGCTGCATTGTCGGCTTGACCTCGGTGGGCAGCGGATCGCTCTACGTAGCGCTGTTGGCTTTGGTCTACCCGGTGGCGACCGCCAAATTGGTTGGCACGGACATCTTGCAAGGGGTTTTGGTGACGGGCGTCGCGGGCCTGGTGCACTTCGCCTTCGGTAGTGTTGATCTGCCGATGGTAGCCAGCCTGCTGGTGGGGTCTGTTCCTGGCATCCTGTTGGGCAGCCGCATGACCGTGCGCATCCCGGACGGGGCGATTCGCGCTGGTGTGCTGCTGATGCTCGGTTGGTCGAGCTACAGCCTGTTATTGCGTTAAATCGCCTGCCCGCGGCCGTGACGTCAACCCATGCCAAGCGCTTGCCAGACCCAGACAAACATCGAAAGACAGGTGAATGCAGATGGCCGATTTGATTGCTGCACACGGAGGTACCCTGATCAACCGTCAACTGACGGGCGATGCCCGGCGCGAGGCGTTGCATGAAGCGCAGAGCCTGCTACGCCTACCGATTTCCGACTGGACGCGCTCCGACCTAGAAATGATAGGCGTTGGCGCATTCTCGCCGCTCACAGGATTCGCCAACCGTGCTGACTGGGAAGCGGTGTTGGATACCATGCACCTGGCTTCTGGGGAAGTCTGGTCGATCCCGGTTACCTTGCCAGTCGAACCAGACTTGGCCCGGAACCTCCGCCTGGGCAGCCGCGTCGCCCTGGTCGGCGAAGACGACGGCGTCATCTATGGTACGTTGGAGGTGCAGGACATCTACGAAGCGGACAAGGTGCGCGAGGCGCAAGCGGTCTTCCGTACCACCGACGAGGCCCACCCTGGCGTGCAAAGACTGTTCGCGCGGCCCAACGTGTACGTCGGCGGTCCGGTTGTCCTGCTCAACCGCAAACCGCCTGCCCAGTTTGCCGAGTTTTACTTAGACCCGGCAGAAACCCGGCGGCGGTTTGCGGAACGCGGTTGGCGCCGGGTTGTCGGCTTCCAAACGCGCAACCCGGTGCACCGGGCGCACGAGTACATTCAGAAGTGTGCCCTGGAAATCGTTGATGGACTGCTGCTGCACCCGCTGGTTGGCCAAACCAAGGCGGACGACATCCCGGCTGATGTACGGATGCGCAGCTATCAAGTGTTGCTGCAACACTACTACCCGCTGGACCGGGTGATGCTTGCGGTATATCCGGCTGCCATGCGTTACGCTGGGCCGCGGGAAGCGGTGTTTCACGCCTTGGTCCGGAAAAACTACGGTTGTACCCATTTTGTGGTAGGGCGCGATCACGCTGGGGTGGGCAACTACTACGGCACCTACGACGCCCAGCACATCTTCCGCGAGTTCAAGCCGGAAGAGCTGGGAATTCAACCGCTGTTTTTCGAGAACAGCTTTTACTGCGAGAAGTGCGATGGCATGGCTTCCGAAAAAACCTGCCCGCACGACGCTCAGTACCGGTATATCCTGTCTGGCACCAAGGTTCGCCAAATCCTGCGCAGCGGCGAACGTCCTTCGCCCAAGTTCACGCGGCCCGAAGTGGCTGACGTGCTGGTCGAAGGACTGGCCGAGCGCGTGCACGCCTGAACACGAACGGAGGAGTGAACGATGACCCAGGAGCGCAGTGCGCCCGAGGCGGTCAAAAAGGAATCGAAGATTGAGGTCATCAAGCGCAACAGCCGGCACCTCCGCGGTACCCTGGAGGAGGCGTTGCAGGACGGCCGGCCGCTGTTTGATGAAGACAATGTCCAGGTCTTGAAGTTTCACGGGGTCTACCAGCAAGATGACCGAGATCTCCGCCAAAAGCTGAAAAAAGAAGGCAAAGAAAAGCACTATATGATGATGGTGCGGGCGCGTATACCCGGTGGCGTGTTGACGCCTGAACAGTACCTGGCGTTTGACGAGCTGGCTGACCGCTACAGCGAGTACGGCAGCCTGCGCATCACCACGCGCCAAACCTTCCAACTGCACGGCATCCTGAAGGGCGACTTGAAAGCCACCATCCGCGCCATCAATGAGGCGTTGTTGACAACGCTCGGCGGTTGCGGTGATCAAGTGCGCAACACCATCACGTGTGCGGCCCCTGGACACGAGGCGTACCACGCAGAAATTCGTGAAGACCTGCTGGCGATTGTCGATTGCGCATCCGCCAAGACACACGGCTACCACGAAATCTGGCTCGACGGGGAAAAGCTGCCGCTGGGCGCGGAAGCAGGCGAGGAACCGCTGTACGGCGACATCTACCTGCCGCGGAAGTTTAAGATTGCAATTGCCATTGAAGGCGACAACTGCCTTGACGTGTATGCGAACGACCTTGGGATTGTCGCACACGTGGACGGGGAGCACGTGACTGGCTATACGCTGCTGGTGGGCGGCGGTATGGGCCGGACTGCCTCGGTCAAAGACACCTATCCGCGCCTGGCCACGCCCGTAGCGTACGTCGAGCGGCACGAGCTGTTGGAGGCGGTGGTGGCGGTGATCACCGTCCAACGCGACTATGGCAACCGCGCGGATCGCCGCTACGCACGCTTTAAGTACACGCTGGACGAGCGGGGTATCGACTGGTTCCGCGCCGAACTGGCAGCTCGTCTCGGCCGGCCGCTGGCGGAACCGCGGCCGCTGCACTGGCAACGCGCCCACGACCACCTCGGTTGGCACGTGCAGCGTCCAGGTTACGGTTACTTGGGAGTGTACGTCCCCAACGGCCGCTTGCGCGACACTGAAACCGCCCGCTACAAGTCGGCCTTGCGTGAAATTGTCGCGGAGTTCCGGCCCTCGGTGCGCCTGACGACCCAGCAGAACATCATCTTGGCAGATTTGCCCGAGGCAGCGCGGCCGCTGGTGGAGCAAAAGCTCAAAGCAGCCGGCATTCCGCTGGTCGATGAGTTGTCGGCCCTGCGCCAAAGCGCCATGGCGTGTGTGGCGCTGCCGACCTGCGGCCTCGCCACCGCTGAATCAGAACGCGCCCTGCCGGGCCTGTTGCCGCAGTTTGAACAGCTGTTTGCCGACTACGGCTTGGCAGACGAGCGCATCAGCATCCGCATGACCGGCTGCCCCAACGGCTGTGCCCGTCCGTACATCGGCGACATCGCGTTTGTCGGCCGCTCGCTGGGCAAGTACGACATCTTCCTGGGTGGCGACTTTTACGGAACGCGCCTGAATCAGCTGTACAAAGAGCTGGTGCCCATCGACCAGCTCGTGGCGGAGATCCGCCCCTTGGTGGCTGCTTACGCTGCCGAACGGCAGCCCGGAGAAGGTTTTGGAGACTATTGCCACCGCGTCGGACTGGAGCGGTTCCGCACCGCAGCGGCGGGCGAACTGCGGTGATGTGAACAAGAGGGGGGAGCGCAGTGACCGGCAAGGTCTACCTGGTCGGAGCCGGACCTGGTGATCCGGGGCTGTTGACGGTTCGCGGCAAACGGCTGCTGGCAGATGCCGATGCGGTCGTCTTCGACCGGCTGCTTTCCCCTCGGCTGTTGCTGTACACACCACCGCACTGTGAACTCTACAGTGTAGGCAAGGCGGCCGGCCGCCACCCGGTGCCGCAAGCAGAGATAGAAGCACTGCTGCTGCGCTTGGCGCATGCCGGCAAGCGCGTGGTGCGTTTAAAAGGGGGCGATCCGTTCGTCTTTGGCCGCGGTGGAGAAGAAGCACTGGCCTTGGCAGCGGCCGGGGTACCGTGGGAGGTGGTCCCCGGTGTCACCTCTGCTGTGGCAGCACCCGCCTATGCGGGCATCCCTGTGACGCACCGCGGGGTGTCTGCCGGGTTCACAGTGTGGACCGGACACCGGCGCACCACCCGGTCAGCCGGCACCCCTGCAGATACGCTGCAAGGTGCAGCCGGCGGGACGCTTCACCCCGGTGGTACGCTGTTGATCCTCATGGGCGTGGAAAGCCTGGCCACGTGGACGGAAGAGTTGATGGCAACCGGTTACCCTCCGGAGACCCCGGTGGCGTTGGTTCGCTGGGGGTCCCGCGCGGCCCAAAAGACGCTGACTGCCACCCTGGCCACCGCTGTCCAAGTGGCTGCGCAAGCGGCGTTTGCGGGGCCCGCGGTGATTGTGGTGGGTGCCGTGGCCGGATTGCGCAGTGCGCTGCAGTGGGTGGAGCGAAAGCCCCTGTTTGGGAAGCGAGTGGCGGTGATTGGGCGGGATCGCCAGGAAACCGAGCTGTACGCCGACGAACTGGCCGAGTGGGGAGCTGAGGTGTACGACTTTGCCCTGGCTGCCATCTTGCCGGCAGCCCTGCCGCAACGCTTGCAGACCCTGTCGGACGCCGTCCGCGACGCGTTGGAGGGGGCCGCGTGGGACGCTGTCTGGGTTCTGGCGGCCAACGCCTGGGCTGCGTGGCGTATGTGGGCCCCCGCGTTGGCCGCAGGTTGGCAGACGGCGGCCGTGTGGGCCGTGCAGCCGCATGCCGTACCCTTGGATTCTCCTCCCGAACGCCCGTTCCACGTGGCGGCGTCTGCCGACGAATTGGCAGCTTTGCTGGCTGGGGATGCAGAGATACGGGGGTGGCCGCGGTGAACCGGCGTACAGGCTTGCTTCTGGTGGGTCACGGTACAAGGCTGCCCGCGGGACAATGGGCGTTTCAAGAGTTTGTTCAGCAATTGGCCGCTACCCTGCCAGCGTTCCTCCCGGGGAGAGAGCTCCCGCCCCTGGCGACCGCCTATCTGGAGCTGCAGCAACCAAGTGTGCCCGAGGCTGTCCAGGCGTTGGTGGAACAGGGGGTCAAGCACGTCGTGGTCGTGCCATTGCTGCTGCTGGCTGCCGGCCACTGGCACCGTGATCTGCCTGATCTGCTCGCGGCGGCACAAGCGTGGACCCCGGGGGTGGACTTGACCTTGGCTGCGGCCGTCGGCCCTGACCCGGCGTTCATTCGGGCCGCCGCGGACCGATTGCAATCAGTGGGCTTCCAGCCTGGCGACGGCCAGGCGGGGGTGTTGTGGGTCACCCGAGGTCACCGCGGTCTGCAAGCGCTGCGTGATACTGCCCGGCTGGAGCGGCGGCTGCAGGCGTTGCTGCGCACTCCCTGGTGGACGCACGCTACCCTGGCGGGAGAAGGGCCGTCGCTGCAGCAAGCCTTGGCCACCTGCGCGCAATGGCCTGTGCGGCACTTGTACGTCCTACCGTATCTGTGGTTTCCAGGTCGACTCACTGAACAGGTGGTCCGTACGGTTGCCGCCGCTCAGTCTAGCTTGCCAGCGTTCATCCATATCGCCCCCCCGCTGGGGGACCATCCGCTGATTGTCGCCAAGATGTGTGCACGCGCTGCGGCCCTCATGGGCTCGGCGAAGATAGCGGATAGCGCCCATGGCGTCTGATCAAGCCCGCCGCGGGCGCTATCTAATAGGCTCGGGTGTCTGCGGCGGGTGTTCTGCATCCCCCTTTCCGCTTCTTCATCTGCTCCTCCTTCCATTGTCATTCACGCATCTCCAGAGTACAGTGAAGATAACACCACACCGTCCTCCGTCATCAGCAGTGCGGGGTCGGGTTCAGTGGTGCTCTTGCTCTCAGCTGTTTCGCTGTACTGCCATGAGGAGGGAAAACCTTGATCAAGCGGATTGTGCTCAGTCTACTGAGTTGGTGTTTGGTGATGGCAGCTGCTATCACGCCGGCGGCCGCGGTCGTCCGTACTGAAGCTGTCTCTGTGCAATCGCTGCAGCAACAGGTCAACCCGGCTCAGGTCGAGGTCCAACCTGTCGCCTTGCGCGCGGGGACGAGTGCGAGTGCGGGGGGCGGCTACCGCTCTGGCTACCGTACACCTTCTGCCAGCGCGGGAAGTTACGGTTTTTCTCGGCCGTCCGCCAGTCCGCTTCCGAGCAGCAGCGGTTGGGGATCGCACCTGTTCTCTTTTGGCGCTGGGTGGTTGCTCGGCAGTATGTTTCACCCTTTTGGTTATGGCGTCTGGGGAACCTACCACAGTTTTTCGCTGTTTGGATTGATTTTTGACCTCTTGGCACTGTACCTGCTCTGGCGGCTTGTACGCTGGCTGTTTTTACGGCGGTAAGTTGACGTGGCAGTGACAGGGGTGTCACCCAGGTTTCAGGGGTCGATCCGGGGGGACCGCCGGGACGGGCTGCCGCCGCGCACAACCCCGGCGGCCGTCAAGGCCCGCGGTGGGCGCTGCCCGATGGGCACGGGTGTCCGCGGCGGCCAAGCGCGCGCACAGCGCCCCTACCACCCCGTACCGGCTGCTACCCCTGTCTCTCTCTAGCCTGCCAAACCCCCTCTACGTCTGCCCAACTAGCGGGCGCATGCAAGGTTTCCGCCGCCAGCACGCGCGCGAACTCGGCTGCCGGCAACGGGCGGCTGAACAGAAAGCCCTGCAACTCATCACAGCGGTGATCGCGCAGAAACTGCCACTGGCGGGCGGTCTCAACCCCCTCACCCACCACCCACATGCGCAATCGGTGTCCCAACTCGATGATAGCTGACGCCACCTGGACCGCCGCGTCATCCGCCCATTGCAAGAAGGATCTGTCTAATTTTAAGGTATTGACAGGCAAGTGACAGAGCGTGCTCAACGTGGAGTAGCCGATGCCAAAGTCATCGAGCGCCACGCGCACCCCCATCGACTGCAATTTTTGCAACGTCTCCCGCACAGCCTCCGCGCGCAGCAACAACGTACTCTCGGTGATTTCCACTTCCAGCCAATGCGGATCTACCCCATACTCTTCCAGTATCTGCTGCATGGTTCGCGCAAAATCAGAAGATTGAATCTGCAATCGCGAGACGTTCACCGCTACCCGCACCAGCGGCATCCCCTGCCGCTGCCACTCCCGCAACTGTCGGCAGACTTCGCGCAACACCCACTGACCAATAGGCACAATCAGACCTGACTCTTCCGCCATCGGGATAAACTCGCCAGGCGGTACCATTCCTCGGCGCGGGTGCAACCAGCGGATCAAAGCTTCTGCACCGGTAATGCGCCCGCTCCACGCGTGCACGCGCGGCTGGTACTCCAAATAAAACTCCCCTTGTGCCACCGCCCTGCGCAAGTCACGCAGCAACCGAATCCGCTCCTGAATACCACGGCCAATGTCTGGCGAGTAGACCACCACCTGCCCCGCCCCGAGCGCACGCGCCGCAGCCAACGCCGTTTGTGCTTGGGCCCACAAGCTGGCAGCATGACCGTCCGCCGTGACAGCAGCCCCGACGGATGCGTCCACCGGAATCCACTCCCCTTGCGCCTGAACCGGCTCCACCAGCAAAGCCAACAGTTCCCGCGCCCGCGCGTCCAGTTCTGACGCTCTACCGTCCTGCTCCGTCACACTTCCCGTCAACTCGTCCAGGACCGCGAACTCATCAGCACCTACCCGCGCTATCCACCGGGAACGCCCTGTGAGCGCGCAGCGCAAGCGTCTCTCAACTTCAGTCAGCACCGCTGCCCCCGCGTCGTCTCCCAAACCGTGGCAAAGCAACCGAAAGTGGTGCAGGTCCAACAACCATAGGCCCGCCAACCGCCCAACCCGCAGACAGCTGCGCAAGTGCTGCAACAGCTCAGCTTCAGGCACTGCTGCGTGCTCACGCATCACCGTTCGCCTCCCCCCGCGCTGGCGCAAAACACACGTTGCGCTCCGCTGTCCACGTCCGGTCATACCGTCCAGCGACTTCTAAAACGGTATTTGGATGGCGCAACCCAACCACAATCCAGCCCTCTGCTTGTTGAACCCTCACCTCTGTCGGCGATCCCGCTGCACTGCCCAACTCACCCAGGACCACCGCCCGCCCGGCCACAACCTTCCCGCCGCGCACAGCCCCGCGGACATGCACCGCCTGGGCCGCTTCCAAGTCACTCGCCAAGCTGCCCGTCCCCGACAGACGAATCCACCCTGCCGACCACAGCGTACTGTGCGTGACGCTAGTTGCCCGCAAGACAGGCAACTCGGCGTGCAAAGCCGAGACAGCGTTTGCGCTTGCGCGTACCGCCGCTGCCAACTCAGACACCGCCGCAGCCGACAACCCTGCCGGCTCATCCTGCAGCCAATTCTGCAGGCAAAGAGCCAATGGGCGCATCGCCGCCACCATTGTCAACGGTGGTTGCCGCAGCAAAGCCGCAACCGTTTGCAAAGATGCACGCAATTGTGGATAGCGCTGGGCAAGCAAGGCGTAAGCCAAGCGCCCTTGCAAGCGGCCATCCTCCCCTCGTGTTGCAGCGCTTTCACCGAGTATACGGCAATCCTCGGCGAGCTTCATCAACTGCTGGCAGATTTCCTCTGCATGCTGGAGGAACCCTGAATAGGCGGTAGTCCCTCCGCCCGCGTACACCTGCGCGCGGGATACCCGGCCGGCAATTCGCACCGGTCCGCCAGCCCAGACCTCAGCCTGGCATACGTCACCCTCAATGGTCACACCCCCGGTGGCGCGTACTTGTGCACCCGGCAAGAGTGACCCTCGAATCGTCACACAACCGTCAAACACCAGCGGATTGTCTTGGGCTGTGAGGTCCTGCGGCCAGTCCAGGTGTGGCAAAACCTGAATCCAGCGGTCCGTCCAGACCAACCGTCCCGTCCGAGCCGCCACCAGCTCTCCCTCTTGCTCACACACCCCATCCCCCAGCGCAGGAGCCCGTGCAATCGGAGGAGGTAACACTACCTGCCCATAGACATCTCGTCCCATCACCCCTTGCACCGCCGGTGCTTGATAGCCGAAACGCTGCCCTGCCGACAGCAGCACCCAGCCTTCACGCCGACCCTGCCGGCGCACCTCCGGCAGCAACCGGTAGCGCGGTGGCAAAGGCCGGTGCGGCCGTCTCCCACGTATCACGACTGCCTCCGCATCGTGCACCGCTTGTCCCAACCGCTGTAAAGCGCACACGTCCAGCTGCCCTTGCAAGCCAGCTTTCATCATCCCAGCCAACAGCAGGCGCGGCTCGGCCGGCGGTGGCGCCAAAGGACGTTCGCAGAGCGACAAGTGCAGGCGCCTCGCTGGTGGCGCATCCACCAACACCCAGACCCTGCCCACCTGCACGCGCTTTACCAGCGTGGCACTGAGGCGATCCGTTGCCACCCGCCACTCATAACTCACCTTAGGCGGCTCGTCCCTGGTGCACACCTCCAGCTGTTGCCCTGCGCGCACCTGAACGTCTCCCTGAACGGGCTGTCCATCCAACGTCACAGTCAGTGCGGCCGCCGCAGGGATCACCAGGGTAGCCAGCTCCCCGCCGGGCGAGGGATGACGCACCAACACCCGTCCATTCTCTACCCATACAACGCCGTCCACCGGCCGGACAAGTCTGCGCAACCCCTGCTTCGGCTTTCGCCCCACGCGCGGACGAGGGTGACGAGGGCCTGGAGACACTGCCGACTGGCGGCGATGTACCGGGACCACGGCCGTCCTCTCATGTTCCGGAAAACGTGAAAGTTTCGGAAATCCGGAAAACCAATGTCTGATGCGGAACACCATGCTTGGCCACATGATTGCATCCTCCGCTCAATAAAAAAATCCTTGTCTTATCACAAGGATCGCCGTGGTCCTCCCCACGTAAGCAACACCGGCCCGAGGCCTGTGGCAACCCGGCGATCATAGGCGGCCACCGCCGCCCGTAGACCCGTGGCTTTGCGTCTCAACGTTTCCGTTGATTTGCCCTTGGTTCTATGCTGTTAGACATTTTCATACGATGTTCCATCGCGCCATCCGCCATCAACAGAACAACCATGAGGACGTTGCCCATCGACGGTTGCCGACCCTGCCCCCTCTACCCTCCTTGTTGTAGAAATGTGATGAATCCTGTCGTTTTTAGTCGATTATCCCTTTCCCCGCCATCCCTCGGTATCCCCCACGTTTCCTATTTCTCCTCGCTGTTTTATCGGCACTGGTCCCCTCGTCCTAGGACCTTGGCCACAGCCACTGCGTCAGCAGCTCGCGCCGGTTGCTTACACCAAGCTTTTGAAACACGCGGCTCAGGTGGTTTTTCACCGTGTGTTCGCTGATGTGCAACGCTTGTGCTATCGCACGGTTGCTCAAACCTGTCACAGTCAGCGCCAAGACCTCTTGCTCACGGTCCGTCAACCCTTCGGTTGGCCAATCCACGCTGTCGAAACCCTTGCTCCCCGCCGCGGGAAAAGGCTCATGCCGACGTGCCAGCGGCCGCCATCCCTCCGTTGTACGCTGCGAGCTTCCCTGTGGACGTAGCTCAGCGGGTGCCGGCATCCCCGCTGCGGATCGTCCTGCAGCACCAGACAGGGCATAGACCGCCCGTTCCCCCCTGCCGAATACTTGCAACTGCGCACAATCTACAAGCTCTGCCAACGCTCCGGCCACTGCTGCTGGCTCACAGCCCATCCGCCGCGCCAACCCTTGCGCCGTATCGTACGTAAACGGATTGCGTAAGAAAAACTGCAAACACTCCCTCACCAACGGCCGCGCCGCCTGCACCGGTGGCCCCTGGCTCTGACGTTGGCCGCGCGTACCGGGTCTGTTGCTCAAGCCCTCACCGCCTTCCCACCGTCCTCAGTCCGTCTGCCCATGCTGATCCTGCCGAGGTCCGTCAAGCTTAAACTCAGCGCAGCACCGCTCGGCCGCCTGCTGTTTCCCACTGCAAGATGTAAGGGGGGGACAACATCCCCACCGGACTTTTTCGGACCTGTACATAGGTATACCCGCGCTCTGTCCAGAGCCGCAGCACCCCGTCGCACATCCGCCACAACTGCTGTCCGGCCGGTTCCCCTAACTCGCGCACATTGGCATGGACCCAGGCGCTCACCCCAATGCTGCGCAGCCCTGCCAACGCCTCGACCAATCCGGTTCCCAAGCCAGCCCTGCGGCCGGGGTAAAACGGGTGCAAACTAAAACCGACAAACCACCGGCCGCCTTCGCGCAGCCCCCGCAACACCAAGGCCGTCCCACGCCGCCGCACAAACCTGCGAAACTGTCGCTGCCCTCCCTTGAGCGCCAACCACCCAGCATGCAGGACCGGTGGTGCCGGCCGGTTTAACGGCTCCACCAACCACGCCCGCCGCTCCCGTACCAGCTGCGGTAACTGCGGCAGAGCCGCCAGCCAATCGCTTGCAGACAAGCCTTCCGACATGCCGAGCAACAGCCGGACTTCCCGCTCCCCTGCGTGTAGGCGCGCCGCCCCTGTGAGCACACGCCGGGCGGGCGCGCAAGCGTCCGCATCCAAAAGCACCAGCGTCCCCGCCGGGAACGCCTCTTGCACCAAATCGCCCAGGTGTTCTGGTGTTGTTCCTGCCCAACCCGCTGCCTCTTCCCCTGGACCAGCGGTGTGCAGTACATGCAGACCCTTGTGGCCAATTCGTAGCACGTGGGACTGCGGTTCCGCCCGCGTCCCGCGCATTTTCCAAATCTCTAACCGCCTTTCTCGGTAACATCCGGGCAGCCTGCGCCAAGTGAGGCGAATGATGCCGTCAAACACGTAGTGTTCCGGAGCTCTGCCCACCGACAGGGGACCCTCATCCTCACGGATTAGCAGAGCCGTTAACCCATGCCGGCGCAACGCCCCGCGTACACTGTAGAGCAATTCGCGCTGGGCCCCCGGCTCCGCTGCCAACGCCTTGAGCGGGGTTAAGTTGTCCAACACCAGGCGCTTGCAGCCGAGCAACCGCAAAAGCTCTGCCAACCAGCTGCCTTCGCTGCAAAGCGCTTCCACCAAAGCGCGTGGCGTGGTACAAACCACCCGAAGCATACCGGCCGCCTCGGCCGCTCGCACATCCCAAGCAAAGCCGGCCGCTAAGTCATAGAGCTGCTCGGGCAGTTCTTCAAACGTGATGTACACACCCGGTTCATGAAGTTCCACCGCTCCCCGGTAGATATACTCCAGCCCGAGCAGGCTTTTCCCTGTCCCAGGACAACCTTCGACCAACACCGCCGAGCAGGCGGGCAATCCTCCGCCCAACGCGCTGTCCAATCCCGCCACCCCTGTGGCCACTCGTTCCATGGTCATGGACACCCCACCGCTCTTTCCTGTGGCCATTCCACCAGTCCCTTTCTACCCGTTCGCAAGGTACGCTGATGCTGTCGGAATGACGCCGGTACACAACCAGGAGGCCGCACTTCAGGCAATTGCGTTCTGCAGATACCCACAAAATCCTGCCCCTATCGACCTCATTCGACGAAGTTCGACATTTCCACACAATCGTAGAATGCCCGGTGGCGGGCCAAAACGCAAGAAATCTCAGCAATCTTCGCAAATCCTCACAACTATCGCATTGACAGTTAAACTTTGGCAAGCTAGAATAGGCGCAAGGGCAAACCTGTCCGAAAGGCAGGGACGCAAAGCCACGGGCCTACAGCGGCGGTGCCGCTAAGGCAGCCGGGCTGTCGGTATCCTACCCGTTAGAAAGGAGACCTCACCCGATGAAACGAATGTTCCTCACGAGCGTGACCGCGGCAACCCTGTTGTTATCGTCCGTGACCCCCGCTTTTGCTGACGTTATCCGCGCTGGCGGACAAACCACCGGCCAACCGGTGGCCGCTCAGTCGAATCCCGGCAGCGCCCAAGGCCAAGCCAATCGTTCCGCTACGGGCACCAGCAACAAGCTGACCCACGACGGTACGGTGCCGATTTGGCCCGACTGAGGCTGTTGAGCCCCTCTGGCGCTAGGCTATCCTCCGCGAAAACCCGGTTTGAACCCCGGGTTTGCGCGGCATTGACGGGAGGAACCTGTGAGTCCAAAGCGCGGAGAACTGCCGGTCTTTGACCTCACCGACCAGGGCATCCGCCTGCTGGAGGAGGAACGCCGGCGCATCGCCCGCGACCTGCACGACGGCCCAGCCCAAACCCTGACCAACCTGAGCATGCGCCTGGAAGTCGTCCAGCGCATGTTTCAGACCCATCCCGAGTGGGTGGCAGCAGAACTGGAGCGGTTGAATGCTCACGCCCGCACGGCGGTTAACGAAATCCGCCGTTTGATCTACGACTTGCGGCCAGTGGCCATTGATGAGGTGGGTCTGTTGCAGGCGGTGGCAGAGCTTTGCAACCGCTGTTCACGCGAATGGGACCTGCCGTTTGAGTTCACGGTCGCCGAAGGCGTGCACACAGATTTCTCCCCAGCCAAGCAGGTGGCGGTCTACCGGTTGATTCAAGAAATCTTTCATAACATCCGCAAGCACGCTGCCGCTCAGCGCGTTCAGGTGCGGTTTTCCCGAACGGGCTGCTTGCTAGACGTCTGGGTCGAAGACGACGGCGTCGGCTTTGATCCGTCAGCCGTGCCTGTGGGTCACTATGGTATTATCGGCATGAAGGAGCGCGCCGCTTTTCTCGACGGCAACCTGGAGATTCAGTCGGCTCCGGGACGGGGCAGCCGGTTTCACTTGGCCGTCCCCGTCTACCCAGAGTCTTGACAAGGGCTGCGGCGCGAGAAGCGCATGAGCGAGAATTGGCAAGAGCGGCTGCAGTCCGGTTTGGCCTTGGCAGCCAAGGGATTGTATCACGCGGCGCTGGAAGCATGGGGGGCGCCGCGTGTTTGGTCGTGCCCTGACCCGGTATTGCGGGCACAGGTTTGCCATGCCACTGCAAAAGTCTATACTTTTTTAGGCCGATACGAGCAAGCCGCCATGACCTTGTTAGCAGCTCTGGCAGACCCGCTCCCGCCGGACTTAGAAGCCAAATGCCTGGTGGCGTTGGCGGTCGCTTACCGCTATACCGATCCAGACAAAGCCCACCGTTTATTGACGACCGTGTTAGACCGTTTTCGCGGCCAGCTTTCACCTTCCCTGCGTGGTGTCTTGTACAACAACTTGGGCGACGTCCAGTGGTTAAGCGGTTTCTACCAAGAAGGATACCGCTCCATCCAGCGTAGCCTGCACGCCTTCCGGCAGGCTGAACTGCACCACCTGTTGCCCGAGGTCTTCAACAACCTGGGTGTGTTTGCCTTGGAACTCGGGCGATACACGGAAGCCCAACGCTACTTTATGCAAGCCATGCGCAGCGGCGGCAGGCGCAGCCTGTATACCTTGGTCGAGCTCAGCCGGCTGTTCTTGTTGACCGATCGGCCTGTGCGCAGCGCGGCCTGCGCCCGGCGGGCCCTGGCCATGATTTGGTCTGCCGGCTTGCACTCCGTCCAGTTTGAGATCAGCCGCCTTTGCCGACTGCTTGCTTTGCTCTGCCGGTTGGGCGGGGACCCCGTGACAGGGCTTCACCTTTTAGAGAAAGCCCACTTGATGTTTGGCCAATTAGGCGCTTGGCGCGAATGGCGCCTGACGCAAACAGAGTTAGACCAGTGGCCGCACGCGCCAGGGGTTCACGGCACAGGATTTGTTCAACCCTGGTTACCCCACACGGATATCCACCAGTTTTTGCGTTTGCTCGACGCCCTGCAGGCGCAGCAGACACTGTGCCCGCAGTTCACCGTGTGGTTGGACACACGTGTCTGGTACGCCCGGCTGTTGGCAGAAAAGCTGGGATACTCAGGCGAGTCCCTGGACACGATGGTCCTGGCAGCACGCTTTGCCGACTACGGCCTAACCGCCCTGGAAGCGGGAATTGTTGAAAACCCCGTGCGCTCGGCCGCAGCCTGGCAGCAGTACCGCCAGCACCCTTCGTTGAGTGCCGAGCTGTTAACCGCATTGCACGTGTCCCCAGAGGTGGTAGCGATTGTCGCGGATCACCACGAGCACTGGGACGGCAGCGGCTTCCCGGCCGGAAAACGCGGGTTGGACATCCACCCGTTGGCTGCCGTGTTGGCTGTGACAGATTACTACACGCAGCAAGTGGTGACCGCAGAGCGACCGCACAGTGCCGTCTTGGCTGACCTGCAGGCGCATGCCGGTGAGGCTTTTTCTCCCACCGTGGTCAACCATTTTACCCGCCTGTTTGCTGAGGCCGCAAAATAAACACTTCCCCTTGGCGGCGAATGACCACACGGTGCGCCTCTGGGCCCGCGGCGGCCAACAACCGTTCCAAAGGTTCAGACACTGGTTCTTGGGATAGGACAAACGTGTCCCAATGCATGGGCACCAACCACTTGGCACCCGACTCCCTGAACATCTGCCATGCCTCTTCCGGCGTACAGTGGTTATGCCGAAACGGCTGGTACGCCCCTATGGGAAAACAGGCAAGGACAGGCGGATTCTCCCGCAGGGTACGAAACGCCGGCGTGTACGCGGTGTCCCCGGCAAAGAGCAGCCGCACGCCACGGCGCTCCAAGAGATAGCCGTTCCATCCGTACCCGCGGTTCCAGGGAAACCGTGCTCCCCAGTGGCGGACGGGCAGCGCCTGCACCCGTAAACCGCACGCCAGGTGCAGGGACGCCGGAGGGGTCAGCTCGTGTACCGCTGCAAACGGCAGCCGCCGTAGCAACCGGCCAGTCCCGGCAGCCGTCACCACGTGTACTCCTGGCTGGGCTAAGCGCCGCAGGGTGGGCAGGTCTACATGGTCCATGTGGGCATGCGACAACACAATCACGTCGACCTGCCCCGTTAACTCTTCCAGGCTGAGCGCCGGTCCCGTATGCCGCCGAACCCCAATGGTCGTCAAACCCGCCAACGAAATGCCCGCCCGCTCAGACAACACCGGATCGGTCAAAATCCGTAACCCATCCCATTGGATGTACACGGTCGAATGGCCAATCCAGCATACCACCAGTGCATCTTCCGGCCATTGCCTAGGCTGGGGCCGCACCGGTGCCGGTTTGAACGGCGGACGCGGATAGGTTTTGCGCGCTTTGCGGTAGCGTGCAGCCAACCGCCAGATGGGGGTCCCCCAAGCTGCCAGCAGTGCCAACAGCACTACCCCACCGCCGAGCAGCAACCGCGTTTGCCACACCGCCATCCGACTCCCCCTCTCTCGCAACTCGCAGCGCATCAAAAAATCAGTCATAATGAAGCCGCAGGCGAGAGGACCTGCAGGCAAAGGAGGACGCTGCCCATGGTACACGCACCCGTCAGCCGCCTCGCCGCAGAAGGCGCTGTGGTTGTCTTCAGCGGCGGCCAAGACAGTACCACCTGCCTCGTCTGGGCACTGCAACAGTTTGGCCGTGTTGAAGCGCTTACTTTCCATTACCAGCAGCGTCACGCCGCCGAAGTGGCGTGTGCCCAACGCATTGCGGAACAACTGCACGTACCCCACCACGTGCTCGACTTAGGTTTGCTTCACCAGCTCGCCCCCAGTGCCTTGACGCGGCCGGAGATTGCCATTGCCCAGGCCCCAGGCGAGCTGCCCAACACGTTCGTGGACGGACGCAACCTGTTGTTCTTAACCTTTGCCGCCATCTACGGCAAACAACGTGGCTTGCGCCACTTGGTGACGGGTGTCTGTCAAACCGACTTCAGCGGCTACCCTGACTGCCGGGACGTGTTTATCAAATCCCTGAACGTGACCCTCAACCTGGCGATGGACTGGGAATTTGTCATCCACACCCCACTGATGTGGCGCACCAAGAAAGAAACCTGGGCGCTTGCGGAGGAGCTGGGTTGTTTCGATCTCGTACGCCACGCCACCCTTACCTGTTATGAAGGTATTCCGGGGGATGGCTGTGGCACGTGTCCGGCGTGCCAACTGCGCCAGCGCGGCATGCAGGAATACCTGGCTGAACGAGCGGCCCCGGTATCCCAGACGTCCAGCACTGCTGAGTAACCTGCGGTAACCTGCGCGGGCTCCCCGTCCCCTCCTGAGCGGCGGGGGTCCGGCAGCCCGCACGTCCGGCTGGTGCCTGTCGCTGACCCGCCCGGCCCGGACCTGTGCGCTTACGCAGGCAGGATGCGCACCAGCGCTGACAACAACGTGTCAATGTCTTCCTCGGTATTGTACGGGGCTAACCCCGCCCGTACCCAACCCCCGCGGCCTGCCACCCCTACACGTTGAGCGAGGGTGCTGGCGTAAAAGTCGCCGTCTGCCACAAAGACCCCAGCCAGTTCCAGCAACTGTTCACAGACTTGGCGTGGGGGAACACCAGCCACGGTAAACGCTACGGTCGGCGTCTTGGGCACCTCGTCCGGGGCCGCATACACCTTGACCCCCGGTAACGCGCGCAGACCGGCGCGCAGCTTTTCTGCCAAAGGGTGTTCATACGCCTCAATCGCCCGCATGGCGGACTGCAGCCGCTCGTGCAGCGTCACCCCTCTGCCCAGGCGGGCTATAAAGCTGAGGGCTCCGTACACCCCAGCAATGCCCTCGTGGTTTTGTGTGCCCGTCTCTAAACAGTCAGGCGGCGTCTCCGGTGCAGGCTCCAGTTTGTAGACGTGAAGTTGCTTCCAGAGGGAACGCCGTACCACCGCTATCCCAACGTGCGGGCCGAAGAACTTGTACGCAGAGCAGACCAGGATGTCCGCGTCCAGCGTATCTCGTTGCAGCACGAGATGCGGTGCGGCATGCACCGCGTCTACTGCCACTACGGCACCTACGGCGTGTGCGCGGCGGGCGATGCGTGCCACGTCTTGAACGGTACCCACTGCATTGGATGCGGCTCCCACTGCTACCAGCCTGGTCCGCTGGTGGATGACCGTCTCCAAATCGTCGAGTTCCAACGTTAAGCGATCCGGGTTCACGCGCAGCCAGCGCACCACCACCCCACGGTCTCGCGCGGCGCGCAGCCAAGGATCGACGTTGGCACGGTGGTCCATCTCTGTCACCACCACCTCGTCCCCTGGCTGCCAGGTGGGTGCCAAAGCCCGTGCCAGTGCAAACGTCAGCGTCGTCATGTTGGCGCCAAACGCCACCTCGTCAGGATGAGCACCGAAGAGTGCCGCCACCGCCGCCCGCGTCTGGGCGAGCAGCACCTCCGTCTCCACACTGGTGGGAAACACCCCGTGCAGATTGCCTCCGCCTGCACGCATGTACTGTGTCATCGCATCAATCGCCGCTTGGGTCACTTGGGAGCCCCCAGGGCCGTCTAAGTAAATCACCGGCAACCCACCATAGGTTCGCTGCAAGGCGGGAAACTGTTGCCGTACCCAGGACACGTCAATCGCTGGCACTTGCTCCTCAGCCATCAGGACCACCTTCACTCCTTTCGCTCATCCCATTGCACACCTGACCGCTTGCGGTATACACCTGGCCAGGCTGGACCAGCAGACGCCGGATGTGCGGTGCCCCGAGGGCAGCCGGTGCCAAGGTGTGCACCGGTACCAGCCACCGGGGCTGCACCACCGTGAGCAGCGCTTGTAAATCAGACGGAGTGGCATGGCCGCTTGCCGACAAACGGATGAGGCGCACACCAAACACGTCAAGCCAGTGCAGCAGATTGGCCCAGGCCGGGTCAAACGGTCCCCCCGGGTTTGCGTCGGCGTGGATATACAGGCCACCGTCTGCTGGCCGGATATCCACCCATGCAGTCAATCGTTCGTAAGGCAGCTCGACCACCCAGGCGCGCTCCTGCCCGTGCAGCTGCTGGGGCAGCCAGACCGGCAAGCGCTGCGCCGTCAGCCATTGCCGCACCGCAGGCGTCCAGGTGTCTTCATCCCCGCCCAACACCGCGCTGCACGCCACCTGCCCATGCATCGCAGCATACAGGTAGGCGGTGGGGGCTGTTAGCATCAGCCGCCGGCCCACCATGCGGACGGCCCACTGCAGAGCTTGGACGCGTTCCGTATGCATCGGGTACACAGCGATGTACGCCCCGGCTGGAGCTGTCTCCAGACAGCGGGCCAGCGCACCCGCCCATGCTTCTTCCCCAAGCTCTGGCTGCTCTGTCTCGGGTGACGGCGCTGCGCGCACACGTGTCCCTTCCAAGAATAACACGTCCGGCTGGAAGTCCCGTGCTCGGCGCGCAAACGCCCAAGTGAGATACGGCCGGCGGCCGTGCAGGCGCAAGTCCCCCGAGTAAGCCAAGCGGCCACCTGGGGCTTCGACCAGCCAGGCGCAAGCGCCGGCCACATCGTGATCGACCAGGACAGCCGTGAGGGTAAACGGTCCCCAGCGAATGGGTTCGCCGGGGCATGCCGTGCGCAGGTCCAGTGCCCCTATCTCCGGGCCGAGGCCCGCATCTGGGAGCGCAGTCAACAACCGGCGTGTCTCTGCAGTCATCCACACCGGCACGGTTGAACGAACGTAAGGCAGCAGACCGCAGTGATCGAAGTGCGCGTGGCTGATGGCCACGGCCAACCGGCTGTCTACCCCTTGATGGTCTGTGAACAGCCCAGGTACGACAGGGGCACGGCCTAGCCGCTGTAAGTCCCGGATGCCCCGGGGGCGCAAGCGGCTGTCAAACACCGGTTGAGCTGGGGTGTACAAACTACCTAGGTCAAGCACCAGCCGCCAGCCATCTGCTGCCAAAACAATCACCGTACCGCCGATGGTGTCCGCACCTTGCGCCACCTGCCAGCATACGTGGCTCATCCTGCTTCCTCTCTTTCACGGAGCCCATGTCTCGCGCTGCTGCTGAACTCCTGGGGTTGCTTGCGCCACTCCAGCACGGGCTGGTACGGCGGGTTGTTCTGACGCTGACGCAGCGGATGCTGGCCGGCCGTGCAGCGAGATTCGATTCAAGCCCAGGCTCAATACCACACCGCTCAAGACACACACCAAGCTGACTGTAAACACCGCGTGCAGTGCGTGAATCAACGTGCTTTTGAGCACATCCGCTAACGGTTGCGCGACCGCCGCCGGCAAGCGGTGCAATAGATCTGGGTTGAGCAACGCGGAAAATAAGCCTTGTGCGTTGGTCCGTGGGTCAGGCATCCCCTGAAGAGCGTTGAACCCACCCGGCAGGGCGGATAGCTGCTGCAGCAGCGCACCGCTTGAGCGGGCATTGAGCACCGCACCGAGCAACGTCATGCCAAACGTACCCCCGATTTGGCGGAAAAACTGACTAGAAGACGTCACCACCCCTAGCTGTTCACGCGGAAAGCTCTGCTGCAAGGCGAGCGTCAACAGCGGCATGACCAAGCCCATGCCACAGCCAAGGACCACCAAGTCCAGCGTGATCACCCAGCTGTGGGTGGACAACGTCGTCTGCGTCAAACACCAAAAACTCGCGGCCATCACCGCCATGCCCAAGGCCAACTGCGGACGTACACCCAAACGCAACGCCAAGCGGCCGCCAAGCGCACTGGCGGCCATCATCGCCAACATCATTGGCGTCATGGCCGTCCCGGAAGCCGACGGGCTTATACCAAGAATCCCCTGCAACAACAGCGGGACAAACATCAACGAGCCAAACATGCCTACGCTCATCAGGAACCCGACGCCGTTGACCAAAGTAAACGTACGGTTCCGCAACAGCCGCACCGGTATGACCGGTTCAGGGACGCGCAGTTCAAGCCACACAAATCCCGCCAAGCTAAGCACTGTCAGGAGCATGAGGCCTAGCAACGGGGCAGCGTTCCAAGGCCAACGCTTGCCGCCCAGACTGAGCGTGAGCAACAGGCTGACGACCCCTGTGACCAGCGTCAGCATACCCGCCCAGTCAATCTGCACCCGTCCCTGCCGCGGCCGGCCTTCTAACCCGTAAGCAATCAGGACAACCGCCAACAAGGCAATCGGCAGGTTCAGGTAGAACACCCAGCGCCAACTGGCGACATCCACCACCCAGCCACCCAGCTGCGGGCCCACCAGCGAAGCCAGGCCAAACAGCCCGCCAAACACCCCTTGCCACTTGGCGCGCTGCGAACCCGTAAATAGGTCGCCCACAATGATCATTGCCATCGGCATCATGATGCCCCCGCCGACGCCTTGAAACGCGCGGAAAACAATCAATTGATTCATGCTTTGCGCGGCTCCGCATAAGGCCGAACCGGCGACAAACACCAACAGCCCGGACACATACACGACACGGCGTCCGAGCAAGTCGGCCAATTTGCCAGCAATCGGCACCACCGTCGTCGACGTCAGCATATAGGCGGTTGTCAGCCAGGCCATCTGTCCGAGTCCGCCAAGGTCTCCGACAATCCGCGGCATGGCAGTGCTGACCACCGTTTGGTCCAACGCACCAAACAGCATGGCAATCAGCAACCCAGCAATTAAAACGCCACGGCGGCGCTGTCCCACCGCAGCAGATGTGACTTGTGACATCTTTAAGATTCCTCCTTGAACGGCGTCGCCAACGCCAGCTCGGATGCCGCCTGCGCCAACCGTTCCAACGTTTGCACAAACGGTTCGGCTTGCTCACCGAGCTGTGCCAGACAACGGCCCACCGCGTCTGCGTGCAAAGCGGTAACGCGCCGCAAAGCAGCCTGACCGGCAGCCGTCAGGTGTACATGGACCACCCGCCGATCCCGCTGGTCTCGTTGCCTTTCCACAAATCCGTGTTGCTCCAAACGGTCGAGCATGACGGTGATGGCGCTCGGTTTAACCGCCATCGACTCCGCCAAAGAACTGACTGTGCATGCTTGCGACTGCTGCACAGCGTACAGCAACAACACCTGGCCCGGGGTCAATGGCTCTGGCAAAGCTGGGGTTAGCCACTGCCCCAGCTGTGTATTCAGCCGGTGCAACGCCTTTTGAAAGCGGCGAGCCAAATCGGACATGGTCATCCTTCCTTTGGCATAGGCTTGCACGTGCGACGGCGAGCGCCACTTAGCACCCGCCAAGAACGGCGCCCCGTCCTGCACAAGCCAGGCTAGGTCTTAATTTCATCATTTAACTTTTTCACAGTATAAACATATGCGTACATAAATGCAAGCGATCCCGCTCATCGAGATCGCTTGCAAGAGCTGTCGAAGGGTCAAGACAGCCAACAAGCAGCCGTTTAAGGGCCGGTTGCCTCTGCCCTTGCTGACAACAACCGTTCTATGGCACAGGCGACGCCGTCCTCTGCACACGTGGCTGTCACCCAAGCCGCCACGTCTTGTACTGGTTTGCTGGCGTTCCCCATGGCAATCCCACAGCCAGCCCAACGCAACATCGGCACGTCATTGCGACCGTCGCCAATGGCCACCACCTGGGAGGCGTCCAAGCCCAGCACGCGGCAGGCGACAGCCAAACCACTTGCTTTGCTCACCCCGGGCGGATTGATTTCAAGGTTGGCCGAGTTCGATTGCGTCAACTCATACGGTCCCAATGCCTGCAGTTGGCGCCAAACGGCAGCCAACACCTCAGGGCGCTCAGCGTAACAACCAAACTTGAGCCACTGTTCACTCGCCACATCGGCCGGAAACTTGTCTTGCGGAAACACGCCGCTGACCGAAGCAGCCCAGTAAAAACACCCGGCCGCCTGCATGACGTCGAGCAGCTGCTGGACTTGCACCTGGGTGAACGGCGTACGGGACAACAGCGTATCGCCAGCCCACACCTCCCCGCCATTCAATACCACAAACGGCGCTGTCAGCCCCAACTCGGTCACCAATGCCTGGACCAGCCCGTAACGGTGCCGGCCTGTGGCCAAGGTAACCTGCCAACCGGCTGCCAAAGCTGCTGCAATCGCAGACCGGTTACGATCGCTCACGTCACCATCAGGGCCTAACAGGGTTCCGTCTAGGTCAAGGGCAATTAACCGCACTCCAGCCATCCGCTGCACTCCATTCATATTCCCATGCTACACAAGCGGCACAGCGACAGGCAAGACAAACCCGCGAGGTTGTACAGACCTGAAGGCCCTTCTATTTTCAGGAAACTCGTCCATCTTGAAGGAAAATTTCAAAAACTTCTTACGAGCAGCGAAATATCCCCTTTCCCGCACTCCCACAGGCACCTATAATGAATCTACACAAAAAGTTCACAGACCAGAGAGAATGCAATGCGGCAAGCAGCCGTGAGGCGCGGCCAACTTGCAGGGACTCATGGGGATGGGGGTTTTATATGCGCCGCAGCGCACTCTTTGCCAGCCTTGCCGCTTTGCTGGCTGCCGGGGTAGCCGGTGCTGCTGTCCAAGGCTCTTACTCCACCACGGCACCTAACGCAGAAGCTGCCTCACCACGACCTGTTACCCCCGCGGCATCCACTGTTCGACCTGCCGCGGTGACCGTGAGCACTGCCACCAGTTCACACACCCTGCCGGCCGCTGACGAAGGCACCGTCCCCTCCACCCACGTCCGGTATACCACCGGTTTGACTCCGGCGTCCAACGCTCAAGGTGTGTACTACCAAAACCGAGTGGTGGTCTTGACCTTTCACGACATCTCGCCGACCTTTAAGTCGCACTGGACCATGACTCCCGAGCAGTTCACGGCCGACCTGGACGCTTTGCAGAAAGCCCATTTTAACGTCATCAGCAACGACCAGTTTGTCCGATTTTTACGCCATCAGGGGCGTGTGCCGGACAACGCAGTCTTGTTGACTTTTGATGACGGCTACGAGGACATGTATACGTACGCCTTGCCAGCCTTACAACAGCACCATATGCAAGGTACGTTTTTCATCATTGTCGGGACGGCGGACGGTAAAAACGGCGGACAGCTGAAATACCTGACCTGGCAGGAACTGCAGACGATGCACGACGCCGGTATGGTGTTGGCCAGCCATACCTACAACAGCCATTTCCACGTGAAGGAAAACGGCCGCTTGATCCCGGTGTTTGACACCCCCACAGTCATCAACCATCAGCAGGAGACGGAGGCCCAGTACGAAGCGCGTATACTGGCCGACTTTAAGCAGGCAAAAAACGAACTAGAAACCCATTTGCACAGTCCCGTGATCGAAATGGCATGGCCGTACGGCTGGGGGACACAAACGGCCACCCGTGTAGCCGAGTCGGCCGGTTACCAGTTGTTGTTTACCACCACCCCCGGTCCCGTGACGCCGTGGACGTCCCTCTCCGACATCCCGCGCATCGACATCGGGTATGACGACATGTCACCAACGGAGGCGATTGCCTCGATTATTCAAACAGCCCGCGGCTGAAGCCGTTCAATCGCCCACTCACACCTCCAAGCGCTGCAGGGTGTACACCCGCTCAGCCGGTTGCCCCCATGCAGCGCTTGCTTCCATGAGTAACTGCTCGACCGCCACACCGTGAGGATAGTGCGTCAATACCAACCGGCGGACACCTGCCTGACGAGCCACGCGCCCCGCTTGCCCGGCCGTCAGGTGCCCCGCTTGGGCAGCCGCTGCCTCCTGCCCGTCTGGAAAGCTGGCTTCACACAAGAACACGTCTGCCCCGCGTGCCACCTCGGTCAACTCGGGGCAAAACGCAGAGTCGGCCGAAAACGCGAAGACCTTTCCTTCCGCTGCTACACGCACCGCCAGGCACTCCACCGGATGCCGCGTTTGGACAAACGACCAGGTGGCCCCGGCACATACCACCTGTTGACCTGCGGACAGAGGCGTCCAATCCACGCCTGGCTCTCTGCGCAACTCCGCCTCTGCCCGCGGCTGGCCTGGGGGCGTATACACTGCCAACGGTTGGCGCAGTTGCCCTTGCAGGCGTGCCAGCAACACAGCATAGACCAACGTGCCTAGGTCTGCCGCGTGGTCATGGTGATGGTGTGTAACCACCACCCCAGCCAGATCTGGAATAGCACAGACTTTTCCGAGTTGTGACAACACGCCAGATCCGCAGTCAAGCAACACCTTTCCGCCGGGTAGTTCCAACAGGAAACCGGTGGTTGCTTCCCCTGGCTCTGGATACGCTCCCCAGTACCCCAACACATGCACACGCATCCCGTATCCCCCTTTGGCGGCAGGTGCACACCCCACCGTGTCCGCCCATATATGTAAATCACCATGCCCGCTGACTGGCATGCAGCCGAAAGGAGGTACTCCCGTGCAGGACCCCGCCAACCTGAACGTGTACGCTGCCGTGCTTCACCACGTCGGGCTCAGTTTGCAAGCAGAGCAGGTGTTTTGTTCCATCGTCACTGAAATGAAATTTATGCCGGCGTTTCGAGATGACCCTCACCTGCAAACCGTACACAAAGAAAACTATGAAACAAGCTACCACCGGAACACTGCAGCTGGCAACCTGCGCCGGTTGCTCACCGGTGCGTTTGCCGAGGAAGACATGCTCGTACTGATGACCATCGAGTGTTTTGTCGAAGCGAAAGCGCACGATCTCGCTGCTGAACAAGCCTTGCGCGCCATCCCTGCAACCACAGAATCGCAACAACACTGGTTGCGCGCGGCCGAGCGCTGGCACATGCGCAGGCGGCGAGAGCTCAGCCGGGCCAAGCGCATCCTGCGTAGCCACGTCTCTGCCGAGACTTGGCAAAAAGGGGTGGCGTTGGCGGAGTAACCGTCGTCCGTGACCACCGCCGTGCGCCACCATGCGCATCCGTCGACAGGGTCCGGCACCCTTCCACCCTCAGATCAGATCACCCTTGTCACATCCTGTCTCCCATCTGGACCGGCACCGTCCGCTGCGCTGGCGGCGCGGATGAGTCGTACAACGTTGCGGGCGGCGGCCGCCAGCCGTTGTGGGGCTTCTGCCAACGCCTGTGCCAGTGGAACAGGCGCCGTCACCGCTGCGTGCAGGCTGATAAAATACGCCCACAACGCCTCTGCCCCAGGCCCTAAGCTACCCGACAGCAGCACAGGCCGCGCCCCTGCCTGACGGGCGTACCAAGCCACCCAGTAGGGCACCTTACCGCGCAGAGTCTGGCTGTCGCTGCACCCCTCCCCAGTGATCACCCAGTCGCCAGGTTGCAAAGCCGAGGCCAATCCGTTGGCTTCTGCTACCAAACGCGCCCCCGGTTGTAAGCGTGCACCCAGCGCCAACAAGGCAAAACCCAACCCCCCCGCCGCTCCCGCGCCAGGTGTGTTGCGCAAAGGCCGGCCGGTCCAAGCTTCTATCCGGTCTGCCCAGCGCCTTAAGCCAGCATCCAAGCGCTGTACCTGCTCGGGTGTCGCTCCTTTCTGCGGGCCGAAGACAGCACTCGCGCCTTCGGGACCGCACAAGGGATTGGTGACATCACACGCCACCACCAGTTCGCACGCCGCCAGACGCGGGTCCAATCCACTCGGGTCAAGTGCGGCCAACTCCTGCAATCCTGCACCCGTTGGTGTGACGTCTGCCCCATGAGCGTCTGTCGCACGCAGTCCGAGTGCAGTCAACATCCCCAATCCGCCATCGTTGCAAGCACTGCCTCCCAGCCCAATCAACACGCGGCGATAGCCGAGACGAAGTGCTTCCCGTAACGCCTCACCCAAGCCGCGGGACGAGGTGAGCTCCGGGTTCCGCCGGTGTTCCGGCACTTGCGTCAAACCTGCCACGCCCGCCACCTCTACCACAGCGGTGCAGCCATCCCCCAACACCCCGAGCGAGGCTGTCAGCGGCTCAAGCAACGGCCCCGTCACTTGGATGGACCTACAGTATCCGCCAGTGGCCGCCACCAGCGCTGCGACTGTGCCTTCCCCGCCATCGGCCATTGGAAACAGGCAGACCTCTGCCGCCGGCGCTTCCTGCCGCACAGCCGCCGCCACCACCTCAGCCGCGTCAGCTGCAGTCAGACTCCCTTTAAACGAGTCGGGTGCTATGACAAAGCGCACGCCCTTCCCCCCTTATAGAGCCCCCGTTACAAGCTGCTGTTACATCACAACCCCCTGCTGCCTGCGTGGCCGTCAAGGTACAACACGGAAGAGATCATTGTCCTTACGGCTCGTAGATCATTTTGCGTGTCATGCCTCCGTCTACCACCAGATTGATACCTGTGACAAAACGGTTTTCAGGATGCGTTAAGTACAAGCAAGCGCGCGCGATGTCAACCGGACGGCCAACCCAACCTGCCGGGTGCTGAGCGTGGTCTTGGGGACGTAAAGTCGTGTAATCGCCTGTTTCAATCCAGCCTGGGCTGATGGCGTTCACGCGAATCCCAAGCGGACCCAACGAGATGGCCAACGCATGCGTCAGCGCCAGCAGCCCGCCTTTAGACGCCGCGTACGCCTCACTGTTAGGCTCGGACATGAGAGCCCGGGTAGAGGCAATGTTAACGATGGCTCCACGGCCCAGCTTTCGCATGATGCGTGCCGCCGCCTGTGCACATAGAAATGCCCCTCGCAGATTGGTGTTGAGCACGTCGTCCCAAGCCTCCACAGACAGCTCCAGTGGCGACTGCCAACGCGTCACCCCGGCGTTGTTGATCAGCACCTCCAACCGCCCGCTGGCCGCGGCAGCCGCCATCAACGCTGTCACGTCCGCAGGCTGGCGGACGTCAGCCACCACCTCCCGGACGTCGCCCCCCTGTGCCTGCAGGCGATTGGCTGCCTCCGCCAGCCGTGCTGGGTCTTTGTCCGCCATCACCACCCGCGCCCCTTGGCGGGCGTACGCTTCAGCCACCGCGTAACCTATCCCCTGCGCCGCACCTGTCACCACCACCGTGGTCCCATGGTAATCCCGCTCCTCTGCCATCTGTATGCTCCTCCTTGTCGCCACCGCGGCTCCCCTTTCAGCTGCCTCTGGCTGTCGCGGCCTAAGCATGTTATTGTAATAATCAATTCAACCTCCTATCCCGTCTGCCCACTGGACAAGGGACCGCATCTCACAGGCTTGTCTGCGAGGACCCCCGCCGTTCTGCAGGGGTTCGGCAAGTTGCAAAGGAGCGTTGCTGGTGAACGTCGTCGAATTTCGAGGTGTGGTCTGGCGCCGCGGTGCCGACACCATCCTGCAGCATGTCGATTGGCGCGTCGAACCCGGCCAGCACTGGGCCCTCATTGGATGCAACGGTTCTGGCAAGACCACCATCCTGCGCATGATCAACGGTTACCTGTGGCCGACGGCAGGCCGTATCGAGGTGCTGGGCCAGCGTTTTGGCTCGTGCGATATGCGTGAACTGCGCAGATCCATTGGCCTGGTGAGTTCCTCCCTGCAGGAGCAAGTGCAATCAGGACACGCGACAGAATCCGCTCTCGAAGTGGTGTTGAGTGGCAAGTTTTCCTCCATCGGGTTGTATGACGACGTAGCTGACGCCGACGTCGCCGACGCCTGTGCCCTGCTCGACCGCTTCGGGTGTCTGTATCTGGCCGAACGGCCTTTCCACACCTTGTCCCAGGGAGAAAAACAGCGGGTTTTGCTGGCGCGCGCCTGGATGGCCAAACCGCAACTGTTGATCCTCGATGAACCGTGCACAGGCTTAGACATCTTAGCGCGTGAGCACCTGCTGCAGGCCGTCCAGGTCCTGGCCCACGCAGACGACGCGCCCACCCTTTTGTATGTCACCCATCACATTGAAGAAATTTTGCCTGCCATCACCCACGTTCTCTTGTTGAAAGCTGGCCGGGTGGTCGCCGCAGGAGAAAAACACCGTATCTTGACCGATCCGCTGTTGTCCGAGACCTTTTCCATTCCCGTCTCGGTCACCTGGCAAGATGACCGCCCCTGGCTTCGCCTGGCACCCGCCAGCGTCACGCAGTAACCTGCCCGGTGCCGCACAAGGCTTGTCAGCCGGCATGCGTGCGCAGGGCCTGCGCCTGCGCAGGCCCTGCCATCCGGCCTGTACCCGACAGGCCTGCCATTCCCAAGCCTATCGCAGAGCTCCTGCCGCACCACGCCGCTGCTTTCCCTACCGTACAGCGACGGCGCCTACCTGGAGGCCTGCCGGTGGCGACGGCGCCAAACCTTCCAAGAAATATAAATCGCTGCCAACACCACCACCCCCGCCACCAACTGCCAGACGTATTGGCTTAGCAGCGCGTGGTAGTGCAGCCAAGCCCGCCCGATGTACTTGCCTAAGACAATAAACACCGCAGCCCAGACTGCTGCACCTACCACGGTATAGACTGTAAACAAGAGCGGCCGCATGCGGTTGATACCAGCAATATACGGCACCAACACGCGAATGCCGGCGATGAACTTGGAAAACAGCAGAACACTGGCTTGATACTTGGCAAACGTCGCCTCGGCGCGGGCCAACCGTTCCGCATGGATGCCAATATATCGCCCGTAGCGAGCCACCACGGGCCGCCCGAGAAAGCGCCCAATGAGATAGGCTATGCCAGCGCCCACGGTGTGCCCGCCGGCTGCCGCCAGCAACAGGGGAAATAGAGAGAACACGCCTTGCGTCCAGGCAATGCCCGCCAGTGTCAAGGTAGTCTCTGCCGGAAATGGAATACCTACCATTTCCAGCATGAGCACCGCAAACACCCCAGCATATCCGTAGTGATGGAGCAAGGCATGGATGTTGATATGCACGCACCTACCCCTTTCCGCTCAACCGCGTACCCGCCGCACGTCCGTTTGGCCCTAGTGTAGCGTAACACACCAAGGGATGCTATGGCCTTACGCACCAGCGCCTGCCGGTCCGCGCGGCAGGGTAAACCAAAAGCGACTGCCTGCGCCCAGCTGGGTCTCTACCCCAATCCGGCCGCCATGCAGTTCCACGAGGTGTTTGGCGATGGCCAAGCCTAAGCCCGTTCCGCCAGACGACCGGCTGCGCGCTTTATCGACTCGGTAGAAGCGTTCAAAGACGCGTTCAGCGTCCGCTTCCGGAATCCCAGGCCCAGTGTCCGCCACAGCAAGCTCTACCGTTTCCTGCATATCCCGGACCTGCAACGTCACCTGGCCACCGGCCGGGGTATACGCCAGGGCATTGGTTAGCAAGTTCACCAAGACCTGCTCCACCCGGTCGGGATCGGCACAGACCCACACCGGTTGGGGCGGCCGTTCCACCGTCAGTTGCAAACCGCGTGCCGCAGCTTCGGGCGCCCATTTGGCTGCACACACCGCGGTCAGGTCGGCGACATCCACCTTTTCCCGGCGCAACGGCACGTGACCGCTCTCTAAGCGGGATAGTTCCAGCAAATCACAAACCAAACGGTGCAACCGTAACGCCTCGCTGTGCATCATTTGAACAAACGACCGGGCTGTCTCCGTGTCCGCCAAGGCGCCATCGAGCAGCGTCTCGGCAAAACCTTGAATGGCCGTCACCGGCGTGCGCAACTCATGCGACACATTGGCCACCAGTTCACTGCGCATACGCTCCAGGCGGCGCCAGGACGTGACGTCTTGGCTGGCCACCACCGCTCCTGTCACGGTCCCCCACGGACTGTATACCGGCGAGACCTGGACCACTGCCATGCGTTCGCCGGGGCCTGGCAGATGGACCTCCAGTTCCCCCTTGGCCCCTTCCGCCAAGGCCCGGTCAATCATGGCGCCTACGTCCGCTACGGCCAACACCTCACGGTGCGGCTGGCCGGAACGGACGCCCTCGCTTGGGCGCAGCAGGACCTCCGCCGCCTGGTTTGCCATCACCACTCGGCCCGCTCGGTCCACGACTAAAACACCCGCGGACATCTGCTCAATCACGAGCGACAAGGTGTTTTTCTCTTGGGTTAACGCAGCCCGTTGTTGTTGAAGACGCTGCGCCAAGTGGTTGAGAGCCCCCGTCAACGCCGCCATTTCGGCTGGTCCACCGGCAGCTGCGAGGCGTTCCCTTGCGCCTTCCGCCAGTGCCAAGACCGACTGGGACAACCCTTGCAGTTGTCTGCCCCAACAGCGGCCTCGCCACCCTGCTGCCACTACCACGCCACACAACACCCCTAAGCTGCCTACACAGATCACCGCCCAACGCTCAAGCAACTGCCGCCCCCACAGCGCCAGATTATCGCTAACCCGAACGGCCCCCACCACCTGGCCGGCGGATCGGACAGGGACAGCGACAGACCGGATATTGCCTTCAGGCCCTCGCTGCTCTGTAAGTGTGTCGTTGCCTGACAACGCCGCCTTCACCTCGGGTGGTAGTCCATCGCCCCCACCTGTAGCGCCTGCCGCCGAAGGTATCCCCCCAGGCCAACGGACCACGACCTGTCCATCCAGGTTGTAAACCGCCAGCTGTTCCCCCGTACGCCGCGGCCATTGTTGCAACAGTGCAAGCATGTGGGGGTTAGCGATCTCACCCTGGCCGTTGGACGAAGCAGCGTGCATCGCTGCCAACGGTTCCGCAGTGCTGGCCACGGCCACAGACAGCGCTTGCCCCTCGCGCACCAGCTGCCGGTCGGCATCCACCTTGGCGTCCCGCTCCAGCCAGGCCAGTGCCCAGATGGCATTCAATACAATCCACACCCCGGTCACCAAGGCAAACCAACGCATCGCCTGCCCAGCCAACCGACCTCCCAAGGCGACAGGTCCGCGCATCACGGCTATCGACCCCCGCCGCTGGCCAGTTTATAGCCTACACCGCGGACCGTCTGGATGTACTGCGGCCGTTTCGGATCGTCCTCCAATTTTTCGCGCAAGTGTGAAATATGGACATCCACCATGCGGGTGTCTCCAGGGTTGTCGTACCCCCAGACCCCGGACAACAGCTGGTCCCGGCTCAACGCTGCCCCCGCGTGCCTTGCTAAGAACAGCAACAGGTCGAACTCGCGAGCCGTCAACTCCACGAGCCGCCCGTTGCGGTAGACCTCGCGTTCGCGCACACGCACCTCCAGGTCTTGCACGGTATAGACCTCTGACCTCGTCCCTGCCGGGTCTGTACCCGCACCTGTCATCCGGCGTAACACCGCCTTCACCCGCGCCACAAGCTCTCGCGGGGAGAACGGTTTGGTCACGTAATCGTCTGCCCCAAGTTCCAGCCCTAACACCCTGTCCATCTCGTCCGCCCGCGCCGTTAGCATAATGATGGCAGGCCGCGATCCCGCTTGGCGCAACTGGCGGCACACCTCCATCCCGCTGATGCCCGGCAACATGACATCGAGCACGAGCACGTCCGGGTCACAGCGCGGTACCAGTGCCAACGCCTCAGACCCACTGTGCGCTACACATACCTGAAACCCCGCTTGGGACAGGTTGTACTCCAACAGGCGGGCAATGGCCAGTTCATCTTCCACCACCATCACCACCGCTGGCTGGTCCTGTCCAGCCCTATCCAGCCCATGCGTCTTTTCCACCCGTACCACCTCACCGTCACGCACGTTGCGCGTGGCCATTACAAGTCGTCCGCTTCGTCAAACAGCGGCAGCTTGTCGCCTTTCCCCGCTTGGGCGGTTTTGTCTGTCACCATCCGGTCGTGGACAAGGCTAGGCCGCGCCTTGATCTCCTCGTCGAAGAGATCAGTCTCCAACGTGTATTGCACCCCGTCTGGGCGTTCCATCACCAAGACGCGAATACGCCGTACCTTTGCCATGGCAATCCCCCTTGGGCGTCAATCCTGTCTTTATGGCACAGGCTGGATCCTTCAGCCCTTTGACTCTACTATACCC
>JAILZF010000040.1 GCA_023512635.1 Alicyclobacillus sp.
TATGAACGCCGATTGCAAGACATTTTCTCGAGTTCTTAAAGCAGGGTCAACCAAGTGAGGTGAACCCCTTGTCGAGCCAAGCTACTCTGGTGATCTTAGCCATATCCTTACTTTACATTCTGGGCACAACCGCCTTGGGGGTGTATACACGGCGGTATTTAAAAAGTACTGACCATTTTATGACAGCCGGAAAGTCGTTTCCGCCGTTTATCGTAGGTGTCCTCATGATGTCAGAGTTTATTGGCACCGGTTCTACCATGGGGACGGCTCAAACTGCCTATAGCAAAGGGATTTCCGCCTCGTGGAACTTGATAACGCTGGCCCTCGCTTTTGTCCTGTTTGCTTACCTGTTAGCGCGTAAATTCCATGAGCGGGGAGAATACACCATTTCGGGTGCCATCGCGAAAACGTATGGGAGATTTGCCCAATGGGTGACATCGCTCATCATGATTTACGCCTTAGGCGTGGTCAATGTCTCCATGTACTCGGGGGGCGCAGCCACCCTGTCGGCGCTGTTGCATATCCCTACAGCGCTTGCAGCGGTTTTAACAGGCTTGATCACCGTCCTGTACGTGAGTTCAGGCGGGCTTTTTGCGGTGGCGTATACGAACCTAGTGCACGCTTTTTTTAAGTACCTTGGCCTCGTGCTGGCACTTGCTGCTGGTCTGGCCGCCTGTGGTGGCTATACCGCCTTGGTCAGCAAAGCCAAACCCGTCTTGTTTCAATGGGACACTGTAGGTTGGTCCACCATCCTTGCTTGGACCCTTGCCAACATCGGTTCTGTCTTTTCAACTCAATACATTATTCAGGGGATTTGTTCCCTGAGTCGGGAGTCTGAGGCAAAGAAAGCCAGTCTTCTGTCGGGGTTGTTGATTATCCCGGTGGGGATCATGGCAGCCCTCATTGGTATTGCAGCCTCCGTGCTGTTTCCCGGGAAACCGTCTGCCCAAGCCTTTCCTCTGATGGTCACTCTCATGAACCCGGTGTTAGGAGGACTGGTCGTTGGCGGGTTGATTGCAGCTGTGTTTGGAACCGTAGCCGCAGGAACGATTGGATCGGCCGCGTTGATCATCAAAGACTTTTATTTGCCTTGGGCGAAAGAACGGCCGAGCGACAAGAAACTACTGTTCATGACGCGGTGTTTGACCATCGCGATGGGGTTGCTGCCCATCCCTTTTGCCATCTTTGCACCACAAATTCTCAATACCATCTTTTTTGCCCGTGCCTTAAGGACAACCATCGCTGTGGTGGTCCTGCTGATGTTTTACGCACCAGGATTCAGCAGCGGACGCGGTGCCGCTTGGGCCATGATTCTTTCAGTGGTCACAACTTCTGTCTGGTATTTCCTTCATAATCCATTCGGCATTGACAACATTTACGTCGCCTTGGTCTGCCCCGTGTTGGTGATGTTCGCCGATCACGCCTTGCAACTCACCAGACGGCCGGTGCATGGCCGTTCCTTAACCTAAGCTAGGAGGGATAGGTTCATGTCCATGCAAGTCGTCACAGCTCCAAGCGCCCCCGCCATCGGCCGTCGGCAGATGGTATCCGCCATCACCGCCTCGGTGCTGGGCTGGTCACTCGACTTGTTTGACCTGTTTGTCTTGTTGTATGTCGCCCCCGTGGTAGGGACGCTGTTCTTTCCTTCCAATAACGCGGTGTTGTCGTTGGCGGCGGTCTATGCCTCCTTTGCTGTGACCCTCTTAATGCGGCCGCTCGGGTCGGGGTTGTTTGGTTCCTATGCCGACAGGCGTGGTCGCAAACGGGCCATGACAGTGGCTGTGGTGGGGGTAGGGATTGCCACTGCGGTACTGGGATTGCTGCCAACCTATCCACAAGCAGGGGTCCTGGCGCCCATCCTCTTTCTCGTCCTGCGCTTGGTGCAAGGGGTCTTTGTCGGCGGCGTGGTGGCGTCCACCCACACCATAGGCACAGAGACGGTCGGAGAGCGTTGGCGGGGGGCCATGTCAGGGTTGATTGGCGGGGGCGGAGCAGGCATCGGGTCGTTGATTGCTTCCGTCATCTATTTGATCGTCTCGCAGGCGTTTCCCGGCCCCGCGTTTGCAGTCTGGGGCTGGCGCTGCATGTTCCTCACGGGTCTGTTAAGCTCGTTGCTTGGCCTGTTCGTCTTTCGCTGGCTGGAGGAGTCTCCGCTGTGGCTGCAACAGGCACAACAGCGCCACCGTCCCCATGACCGGACGGAAGCTGCCGCAGCGCCAGCGGTGTCACCTGTGCGCACCGTCTTTTCCGCCCGGTATCTGCCAACGTTGCTGGTGAACTTGATGATTGTCATAGGCGGCGGCGCCGCTTACTATTTAACGTCTGGTATCTTACCTACTTTTTTAAAAGTAATTAACAAAACCCCGCAGGTCGCATCCTCGGGCATCTTGATGTTGGCCAGTGTCGCAGCCATCGTGTCGGCCGTCTTGTTTGGCTACCTCAGCGAGGTCACAGGCCGCAAGAAAATGTTCATCGTCCTGGCCATCCTTGAATTGGTAGGCTTGCCCTGGACGTATGCGCATCTAGCCATGGCCACGGCGTTGGGTGCGGTAACCTGGTTGTCGGTTCTGTTGGCATTCCTCGGCAATGCTGCGTATGCGCCGATTCTCGTGTTCCTGAACGAGCGGTACCCAACCGCCATCCGCTCCAGCGGTACTGGCTTGTCTTGGAACATGGGCTTTGCCGTAGGCGGGATGATGCCCACGTTTGTCACCCTGGCCAGCGGACAAACCAGCAATCTGCCGCATACCCTCGCGGTGTTTGCTGTGGTGTTGTTTGTCCTCTATCTCATCGGTGCGTTGATTGTGCCGGAAACCAAGGGCCGGTTTGATGCTTAATAGAGGCGTCAGCGACGCGTCGTGTGAAAGCATGATGCGCCGTACATCGCCAAGGACGCAAGAAGCTTGAAGGAGGCGAGCGGCGTGAGCGATGCTACAGCTAAGAGGGAATGGAGCCCATCCTCCGTCTATGGCATTCAACTGCGTACGCGGGTAAGCGTCGGGGAAGGTGTCGCGGTGCAGGCGGCCTCCATCTTGCGCGACCTGCGCGCCACCCGCGTGTTGGTGGTGACGGATGTCGGCGTCGAACGCGCGGGTGTGCTCGAGCCCTTGCTGGCCCAATTCCACTCCATCGGCTTGGATTGGTCAGTGTTCCGCGAGGTGGAGCCGGACCCAGCCGTCGCCACCGTGCACGCGGCGGCTGCGGCATACCAGGAAGCCCAAGCGGATGCCATCCTGGCGGTCGGGGGAGGCAGTGTGTTAGACGTAGGCAAAGGGGTGCGCGTCTTGGTCACCCGCGGGGGCGACATCCGTGCGTACGCTGGACAGCAAGCGCAACCTATCTTGGCACCGTTGCCGATCCCGCTGGTGGCCGTGCCTACGACGGCGGGAACGGGCAGTGAGGTCACCCCTTTCGCCGTGTTCTCGGACTGGGAGCAACAGCTCAAGGTCACGGTCAGCAGCCCCTTTTTGGCGCCAGACGTGGCTTTGGTGGACCCCACGTTGACGTATTCGCTGCCGGCGCGCGCCACGGCTGCCGCTGGGATTGACGTGTTGGCTCACGCAGCCGAGGCGTACCTGTCGCGCCAGGCGTCGCCGTTTTCAGACGCGCTCGCCTTGCAAGCCGCCCAACTCGTCGGCAGGCACCTGCGCCAGGCCGTGGCGGAAGGCAGCCACCCGTCCGCCCGCCGCGGCATGATGGAGGCCAGTCTGTTGGCGGGTATCGCGTTCAGCCACGCTGGTTTGGGGGTCACCCACGCCGTGGCCGCCGCTGTCAGCGGTCAAGCGCACGTGCCGCACGGCGTGGCCATCGGCCTGTTGTTACCGGCCTGTCTGCGTTTTAACCAACAAGCGGCACCGGGGCGTTGTGCCCGTTTGGCGGCCGCCCTCAGTGGCCAGGCAGAGCCGGCTGACGCGCTGGCTGACGCCGTTGCGGCGCTGGCGGCCGCCATCGGTCTGCCGCAGCGGCTTTCAGAGGTCGGCGTGCAACCGCAACACTGGCCGCAGATTGCTGCAGACACCATGAAGAGCATTCAACTTCAGTACAATCCGCGCCCCGTCGAGACGGCGGACGTGTTGGCGTTGTTGGCGGAATTGGCGTAACTGGACCGCTTGGTCAGGGCGTGGGGCGAGGGTATTCGACAGCAGGAGGTGAGATGATGAACTTGGGCCGCTTGCTTGAGTTTGCAGCAGGCCGTCAACCCCAGGCTGTCGCGGTGGTCGACGGCGAACGGCGGGTGACGTACGGCGAGTTGCTGCGCGACGTCTTTCGCCTGGCCGGCGCCTTGCGCCAGTTGGGGGTGACACGCGGCGACCGGATTGCCGCCTTGCTGCGCAACCGGCTGGAGGCCGTCTGCCTGTTTTGGGCGGCCCAGGTGCTCGGCGCGGTGTATGCACCGCTCAACCCGCGCATGGCGCAAAGCGGGATTCAGCGCTGTTTAACCGATGTCGAGCCGAAGCTGATCTTCTTTGACGCGTGGACGGAGAACCTGGTGCAACGCGTGCAAGTGGAAGGCAAGCCCCTGTTTGTCGGCGTGGCTGACCCGTCAGCCGAGGAACCGGCCGGCGGGGACGTGAGCTACGCCGAGTTGCTGCAACGCGGCGGCGAGGCGGCTGTATGGAACTGCGGCGAGGACGATGACATCGCGGTCCTGCTCTACACCTCCGGCACCACGGGCCTGCCCAAGGGGGTGCCGCGCTCTCACCGCAACGAGTATGCGGCCACGCTGGCGCAGATCATTCAACTCCGCTACCAGCCAGGGGACAGCGCCTTGGCGGCTATGCCGCTGCACCACACCATGGGCCTGCATACCTTGCTCGCCATGTGCATGCTCAACGGCAAACTGGTGCTTGCCCCTGACGTGCGGCCGGCGGTATCCCTTGACCTGGTGGCACGGGAGCGGGTGAGCTGTTTGTACCTGATTCCCACCTTGTTTAACGACTTGGTCAAAGACCCGCGGGCGGGTTCTGTCGACCTGTCGAGCGTGCGCAAACTAGGGTTTGCGGGAGCGCCGATGAGCGAGGCGTTGGTGCGCGACTGTCAGCGCTTGCTCCAGCCGGAGGTGTTCGTGAACCACTACGGATCGACCGAGGTGTATACGTATACCACGTGTCCCCAGGTGGTCGAAAAGCCAGGGTGTGCCGGACGGCCGGGCATTCACCAGTGGTTGCGGTTGGTGGTTGCCAAGCCGCTGGCTGGGCCTGACGAAGAGGTAGCCGCCGGTACTGTCGGCCAGGTGATTGTCCACGGGTCGTCGGCCGAGGCGTTCCGCGGCTACTGGAACCGGCCTGACCTGACCCGCAAGGTGATGCGCGACGGTTGGTACTACACGGGCGATCTCGGTTATTTTGACGACGCGGGAGACTTGTACTTGGTGGGGCGCATGGATGAAATGGTCATCACCGGGGGTGAACACGTCTCCCCAGCCCAGGTCGAGGCGGTGCTGTTGCAACACCCGCTGGTGCAAGAGGCGGCGGTGGTGGGTGAGCCGGACGACTACTGGGGGCAACTGGTGGTGGCGTACGTGGTGGCGCGCAGTACCGACCTGACGGCGCAAGCGCTTGACCAGTTTTGCAAGAGCCAGTGGGAGCTGGCTGGGGCCGCAAGACCGCGCAAATACGTGTTTGTCCCCGAATTGCCCAAAGGGCCCACCGGCAAGGTATTGCGCCGGGAGTTAAGCCGGCGCTACGCGGGACAGGCCAACGCCGCAGGGCCGGGCACGGAACCTCGGTGACGTGGAGCGGGTGGGCAGGCAAGGTGTACAGACGGTGGCTGGTGGCAGGGAGGGACGCAGATGAGCGACGTTTTGCTGGTGGACGATGAGGCGGAGAGCCGGCAGATGGTGCGCTTGGCGTTGGCAGACAGCCCCTACCGCCACCTGGCGGTCAGTGAATGCAGTACGGGCGAGCGGGCGTTGCAGCTTGTTAAACAACAGCCCGTGCAAGTCGTGTTGACGGATGTGTCGCTGCCTGACATCGATGGACTCGACCTGGGCGAGCGGGTGTTAAAGGACAACCCGAACACGGCGGTGGTGGTGGTGACCCACCTGCAGATGTTTGAGCTGGCGCGGCGAGCCTTGAACGCCGGGTTTGCCGGGTATTTGCTCAAACCGGTGCGGCGGGACGAACTGGTGGCGGTCTTCGACCGCCTGGCTTACCGCAGCCTGTTGCGCAGCACTTCGCGCTTAGGCCAAGAAACGGACGGTCCGCGGCAGGCAGCCCTGGACCCGGGCCAACCTATTGACAGTGTGTTGCGCTATATTGCCCTCCATTATCAGGAGCCGTTGACGCTGCAAAGTGTAGCTGAACAGGTCTATTTAAGCCCGTCTTACTTTAGCCGGCTGTTTAAGGCGGAGGTCGGGACGACGTTTACTGAGTACCTGACGCAGTACCGCGTGCAGCGGGCGAAGACACTGTTGCGCCTGACCACCTTGCCGATTGAGGTGGTGGCGCACAGCACCGGGTTTGCCAATGCGAGCTATTTTGCCACGACCTTTAAACGCGTGGAAGGGCGTACACCGAGTGAATACCGCGCGGTGTTCACCGGTTTGCGCAAGGACTCGTAATTCCGGCAAGAAATCGAAACGACGGGGATCGCAAACTTGAAACCGCTTGCTGCGCGCGCTGTTTAGAATGGGGTCAGCTGCGCCGGCGGCGGCCCGCGGCGGGCTGCCTCCAGGCGGGAGCAATCTGAGGCAGGGAGGTGTCGGGATGGGTTACCTGGGTCAACCCTTGGCACGTCTGGAAGACGCACGGCTGACCAGCGGACAAGGCCGTTTCATCGATGACTTGCGGCCGCTGCCGAACTTGCACCACGCGGCCATTCTGCGCAGTCCGTACGCCCATGCGCGCATCCGGTCGATCCGCTGCGACCAGGCGTTGGCGCTGCCTGGTGTGCGCGCGGTTGTGACTGGTGCAGACGCAGCCCGTTGGCTCAAGCCGTTCCCTGTCGGTGTCAAAGTGGCGGCGCCGTATTACCCCATCGCGGTGGACAAGGTTCGCTATGCGGGGGAGCCGGTGGCGGTGGTGGTCGCAGACAGCCGCTACACCGCGGAAGACGCGCTGGCGTCCATCGTGGTCGAATACGAACCGTTGCCCGTGGTGGTGGATCCTGAACTTGCGCTGTCGCCGGAGGCGCCCCGGTTGCATGAAGGCTTGGACAGCAACCTCGTGCACCAGCGGACGTTTTCGTATGGAGACGCCGCGCGTGCCTTCACGGAAGCGGATGTGGTCATCCGCCACCGCTTCACGTTTCCCAAGGTGCACGCCACACCCTTGGAGACGTACGGCGTGATCGCGCACTACCAGTCGAGTGAAGACACCTACACGGTCTGGTCGAACTTTCACGGTCCATTCACGCTGCACAGCGTGATGGCGGCTGCTTTGCAGGTGCCAGGCAACCGCTTGCGCGTCTTGGTCCCGCAAGATGTAGGTGGCAGTTATGGCAATAAATCGGGCGTCTATCCGTACATGGTGCTGATGGCGGTGGTCTCCCGCTTGGCCAAGGTGCCTGTGAAATGGGTAGAAGACCGGCAGGAACACCTGTTAGCCAGTTCCACGGGGACGGACCGCGTCACTTGGATAGAAGCTGGATTTCGCCGCGACGGTACGCTGACCGGCCTGCGCATGCGCTACATCGACAATGTAGGCGCTTACCTGCGCGCTCCGGAACCGGCGTGTTTGTACCGTATGCACGCAGCCTTGACTGGGCCGTACCGCGTCCGCGATGTCGAGGTGGAAGCGCTGGCTGTGGTGACCAACAAGTGCCCCACCGGATTGATCCGCGGCTACGGCGGACCGCAGCACTGTTTCCCGCTGGAGCGGGTCATGCAGATGGCAGCCCAGGAACTCGGCTTAGACGCAGCAGAGGTCGTCCGCCGCAACCTGATCCGCGCTTGCGAGTTTCCCTACACCACCCCGTCCGGCGGGGTTTACGACAGCGGCGATTACGAGCAGGCGTTGGCGCGCGCCCTAGAGCGGATTGATTACGCGGGCTGGCGGCAACGCCAAGCAGAAGCGCGCGCCGCGGGGCGGTACCTCGGCATCGGCCTGGCGTGTGTGGTGGAGCCATCGGGATCGAACATGGGGTATATCGCGTTGGCGCAGACGCCTGCGGAGCGAGAACGGGGGCTGCCCAAGTCGGGGTGTGCAGAGGCGGCAAGCGTGACGGTAGACCCGACAGGGTCTGTCTGCGTGCGGTTTAGCACGGTGCCGACAGGTCAAGGCCACGAAACGGTGGCTGCGCAGGTGGTGGCGGATGCACTGGGGATTGCGCCGGCCGCTGTGCGGGTCATCACTGGCATGGACAGCTGGACACAGCCGTGGACGGTGGCTTCTGGCAGTTATTCGAGCCGCTTTGCGCCGATTGGTGCCAACGCAGTCTACCGCGCCGCGCACCAGGTGCGTGAGAAGCTGCTGCAAATGGCGGCACACGCGCTGGGCGTACCTGCCGACGCGCTCGAGCTGCGCGGCGGCTACGCTCAGGTACGCGAACAACCGGATCGGCGCGTTTCCCTGCAGCGCCTGGCGGGGATGGCACACTGGCACCCAGCGGGCCTGCCTGCAGGGATGGAGCCCGGGGTCAGTGCTACGGCCTTTTTTAACCTTCCGACGGCGCAAGCGCCAGCGGCTGACGACACTGTGAACGGTTCAGTGACGTACGGGTTTGTGGCAGATGCGGTCTTGGTGGAGGTGGACCCCGAGACGGGTAGGGTCCAGGTGCTCGACTACGTGACGGTCCATGACGCGGGCCGCCTGCTCAACCCGTTGTTGGCAGAAGGGCAAATTCGCGGCGGGTTGGCGTGCGGGCTGGGCCAGGCGTTGTATGAGGAGCTGGTGTATGACGCGACAGGCCAACTGCTGACCGGGTCGTTCATGGACTACCTGTGTCCGACGTCGGCCGAGCTGCCGCCTGTGCAACTAGACCATATCGAAAGCCCGAGCCCACTGACCCCATTGGGGGCCAAGGGTTTGGGCGAAGGCAACGTGATGAGCGCACCAGCGGCGCTGGCCAACGCTGTCGCCGACGCGCTGGAACCGCTTCACGTGGTGATTGACAAGTTACCGCTGACGCCGGCGGCCGTGTGGCAAGCGATACAGGCAGCAAAGCAGCGCCAGCCTGTGGAGGAGCGAGTGGGATGAACGGAAGCGGCCAAGTGCAGTTGTCTGGATCGGTCAATGAGGTGTGGGAGGCGCTGTTGGACCCGGCGGTGCTGGCACAGTGCATGCCGGGCTGTGAAGAACTGGAACACACCGGGGAGCACCGCTATCGCGCGCGGCTCGTGGTTGGCGTGGCGGCCGTCAAAGGCAGCTATAGCGCCACGATGGAGCTGGTGGATGTGCAGCCGTACCAGTCGTACCGGTTGCGCATCCACGGGGAGGGTGGCCCTGGGTTTGTCGATGCGGAAGGCTTGGTGCAACTCCAGTGCACGGCTGAGGGTACGGCCTTGCATTACACGTACACCGCAGACGTGGGCGGGAAGGTAGCGGCCGTCGGCCAGCGCATGCTCGGCGGTGTGGCCAAACTGTTGGTAGGGGACTTTTTCCGCCGGCTCCAAAAGGCGGTCGACCGCCAGGTTCAGGCCAATCGGTCGGCGCACCTCCCAGCTGGCGGGTGAGACAGGGCGGAGAGGAGGGGAGCCGGTGAAACCATCGTCGTTTGACTATTATCGGCCGGACAACTTAGAAGAAGCGCTGGCAGCTTTGGCTGAACACGGGTCAGACGGCAAGGTCTTGGCCGGTGGCCAGAGTCTGGTACCGATGTTAAACATGCGCTTATCAGCGCCCGCCTGTCTGATTGACATCAACGGGTTAACCGAGTTGAACTACTTGCGCTGGTCAGAAGGATGGCTGCACATTGGCGCCTTAACCCGGCAGCGGGTGTTGGAACTAGACCCGCACGTACGACAGCGCTTCCCTCTGTTGGCCGAGGCGTTGCCGTGGATTGGCCATGTGCAGACACGCAACCGCGGCACAGTGGGCGGCAGTGTCGTGCACGCCGACCCGACCGCCGAGCTTCCGCTATGTCTGCAAGCCCTGGCAGGCGTGGCCGTGCTGACCAGTGCGCAAGGGCAGCGTGAGGTTCCGCTGGATTCGTTTTTTTTGACGTACATGACGACCGACCTCGGGCCAGACGAGCTGTTGACTGAGGTGAAGGTGCCTATTCCAGCAACTCATCAAGGATGGGCGTTTGTGGAGTTCAGCCAGCGTCGTGGCGATTTTGCGTTGGTGGATGTGGCGTGCCTGCTCCAGACGGATCATCATGGCAGAATGACGGACGTTCGCCTGTTGGTGGGCGGGGTGGACGGTGTTCCTTTGCCGCTGGCAGAGGCCGAGCAGCTCCTCACCGGAGAATGTTGGGGGGCGTCGCTGCAAGCAGAGTTGCAGCAGCTGGTGGCGGCTAGCGTGGAGCCGGAGGCAGACGTACATGGGTCCGCAGAGTACAAGCGGCACTTGGCTGGCGTGATGGCCTGCCGGGCTGTGCAACAGGCGTATCGTCGTGCGCAGGACAGGAGGGGTGTGGCATGCAACACGTAGGTGCCGACGCCAGGGTGCGGGTGAACCTGTGCGTCAACGGCGAGTCTCACGCGGTTTGGGTGGAGCCGCGCACGCTGCTTTGTGACGCCTTGCGCGATGCTTGCGGGTTGACAGGTACGCACGTGGGCTGTGAGCACGGGGTGTGCGGAGCCTGCACCGTCCTGCTGGACGGCGTAGCGGTGCGCAGTTGTTTGCTGTTTGCGGTGCAGGCGTCCGGGGCGGAGGTATGGACGGTGGAAGGGCTGGCCGACTTGCCGCAAGGGCCGGCGTTGCAACAGGCGTTTCATGAACACCATGCGTTACAGTGTGGGTTCTGTACACCGGGTGTACTGATGTCGGCCGCGGAGTTGTTGGCTCGCAACCCCGAGGTGCCTGAAGAAGAAGTGGTGGACGTTCTATCGGGTCACCTGTGCCGGTGTACCGGTTACACCAGCATCGTTCAGGCTGTGCAGAGCGCGGCCGCGACGGTGCGGGAGAGCAGAGGAGGGGACACCGTTGAACCTCGCAACTCTGTTTGAGTTTGCAGTAGAGCGCCATCCTGAGCGGGAAGCCTTGGTGCAAGCTGGGGCGGAGCGGTTTACGTACCAGACGCTGGCAGAGGAAGTGGGCCGCGTTGCGGCCGGCTTGCACGCCTGCGGGGTGGCACCTGGCGACCGTGTGGTGGTGCTGTTAAAAAACCGTATCGAGACAGTGGTCTTGTACTGGGCTGTGCAGCGCCTGGGCGCGGTGTTTACACCTATTAATTTTCGTTTATCCCCCGCGGAGGTGGCCTACTGTCTGGAGGACTCGGCTGCCAGCGTGGTGGTGTACGAGGAGGTCAGTGAATCGGCCGTACACGCCGCCCTGGCCGAGTCTCGGATTTGCCGCATCGGGGTAGGGCAGGTGTCTGCGTGTGACTTAACATGGTCGGCCTTGCGATCCACGGCTGGCGAAGTGCCTGCCTCCGCGCGGAGCGACGACGACCCTTGTCTCATGCTCTACACCTCTGGTACCACCGGACGCCCGAAAGGGGTCCCGCGCACCCACCGCAATGAGTACAGCGCGGCGCTGGCGCACATCGTGCAAAACCGTTATCAGTGGCACGAGTGTACGCTCGGTGTGATGCCGCTGTACCACACCATGGGCATGCGTTCACTGCTGTCCATGATGATGCTGAACGGGAAATTGGTCATGGTGCCTGATTATTCGTCAGAGGTTTTGCTGGAGGCGATTGAACGCGAGCGGGTCACCTGCGCGTATCTGGTTCCCACGTTGATTCATGACCTGGTGCACCACCCGCATTTCGCCCAATACAACCTGTCGTCGCTCACCAAGCTGGGTTACGCGGGAGCTGCCATGACCACGGCGTTGACGCAAACCTGTTTTGAAAAACTGCGGCCGCAGGTGTTTGTCAACCATTACGG
>JAILZF010000041.1 GCA_023512635.1 Alicyclobacillus sp.
GAACGGTGTTCCTCTGCCGGCCAGACCGGGTATGAACACTCGGGGGAAGGAGGGCGCTCCAGGTGAACCTCTTGCAAAAGGTGACAGCGGATCAACTGCGTACAGACATTCCTGCGTTTCGGCCAGGGGATACGGTACGCGTGCATGTGAAAGTGCGCGAAGGGCAACGTGAACGCATTCAGGTTTTTGAAGGCGTAGTCATTCGCCGCCGCGGCACCGGTATCAGTGCGACGTACACCGTCCGCAAGATATCTTACGGGGTCGGGGTCGAGCGGACATTTCCGCTGCACTCCCCCAAAATCGAAAAGATTGAAGTCGTTCGCCGCGGTAAAGTACGGCGGGCCAAGTTGTACTACCTGCGCGGTTTGTCAGGCAAGGCAGCGCGTATTAAAGAGGTACGCTAAACACCGGAAAAGCGGGGGACGGAAAACCGTCTCCCGCTTTTCTTTTAACCCTCTAGCGAAAACGGGAGGCAGGGAGGAAGAAGCTACGGTGCAAACCATCCATTGGTTCCCTGGACACATGGCCAAGGCGCGGCGGCAGATGAGTGAAGCGCTGCGTTGGGTGGATGCCGTCTTGGAACTGGTGGACGCGCGCCTACCCCTGGCCAGCAGCAATCCCATGCTGGCAGAGTTGGCAGGAAATAAGCCTCGTACCCTGGTGTTGACGCGGATTGACCTGGCCGATCCCGCTGCGACACAAGCCTGGCTGGCGTGGTTCCGCCGGCAAGGGGTGGAAGTGGTGGCAGTGGATGCGCGCAGTGGGGCTGGCGTCAACGATATTGTGCCAGCCCTGGAACGGGCGGCCGCCGGCAAACGACGGCGCGAAGCTCAACGCGGGATCCGGCCGCGCCCTGTGCGCGCGATGGTGGCCGGCATCCCCAATGTGGGGAAGTCGTCGTTGATCAACCGGTTGGCCGGACGAGCCGCTGCGAAGATTGGAGATCGGCCAGGGATCACCAAGGCTCAGCAGTGGATTCGCTTAGGACGTGTCGAGTTGCTGGACACGCCGGGCGTCCTCTGGCCTAAGTTGGCAGACCGCACAGCGGCGGCGGCGTTGGCTGTCAGCGGCGCCATTAAATCCGATATCTTAGATATGACAGAACTGTGTGCCTATTTTATCCCGTTTTGTATCCGCCATTACCCGCAGGCGTTGTGCAACCGCTACCAGTTGACAGAGGAACTTGTACTCCCGCCAGCGGAGGATGCAGCAGCCACATGGGCCTTGACCGAGCGGGTGCTTGAGCAGATTGCCAGGCGCCGCGGGTTGTTGCAAGCTGGCGGGGTGCCTGCGACAGCCCGGGCGGCGGAGCTGTTAATCCGGGAAGTGCAGACTGGCCGCTTGGGGCGATTATCGTTTGAGTGGCCGCCTGTGTCCTCGACTTGACCGGAAAGTTGCCTGTTTCAACTTTTGCTGGTCATCCCCTGCCAGACGCGCTAGACTGGAACCAGCAGGGCGAGGGGGAGCGAAGATGGGCAAAGCCGGTTCGGTGCAGTCTGCAGAACAGCCATGGCTGGCACGTTGGCGCGAGGAGCGCCGCCTGCTGCGTGCGGCAGGGAGGGCAGCAACACGGCAGTCCATCCGTGTGTGTTACGCGGGTGTCGATGAGGCGGGACGCGGTGCGTTAGCCGGGCCGGTGGTGGCGGCTGCCGTGGTGCTTGGCCGGCCGGCGCGGTGGTGGCAGGGGTTGGACGACTCCAAGCGATTGACGGCCGCGCAACGGGAACGGCTGTATCGCTGTATCTGTGGCGAGGCCCAGGCATGGGCGGTCGGCTGGGCGACGGTGGCGGAGATTGAGCGTTATAACATCCTGCATGCAACCCGGTTGGCCATGGCGCGGGCTGTACAGGGCTTACCGCTCACCGTGGATGTGGTGCTGGTGGACGGCCCGTATGCCCCGTGGTGGCACTCGGACTGGGAGCCGGTTACGCTCACTGTGGTGGATGGGGATGCCCGCTGTCTGTCGATTGCGGCCGCTTCTGTGGTCGCCAAGGTGGAGCGGGACAGGCGGATGGCAGCTTGGGCCAGCCTGTATCCCGAGTACGGGTTTGAGCGGCATGCTGGTTACAGTACACAGTTGCATGTAGAGGCCTTGGCCAGGTATGGACCTTCACCGTTGCACCGACCGTCGTTTGGACCTGTCCAGCGCAGCCTGCAAAGGAGGTTGGACTTGCCGTGAGCGAGGTCCGGCTAACCGGCAGTGCCCCGCCTTCCTCGGGCAGAGACCTGCGCCCCGTAGAGGTTCACCCGGTTACACCGCCCGGCCCTCACTCTCCAACCGACCGCGGACGACTCCACAAGACGGGGATCACCGGGGGCGGCAAGGCAGAGGCTGCAGCTGGGGCGGCACTGAGCGCTGAGATGCTGCCGGAGCGTTCTTTGCCCCTGGCTGTCTTACGCCAGCCTTTGTGGCGCGAGGTGGAGTGGGCTTGGCGGCAGGTGTTGGGAGCGGCCGTGCGCGCGGTGAGCGCCCAGCGCACAGAGGTGCCTCCCATCCCAGATAGCTGTGCTGCCCTCGCAACGGGCAGCACAGCCGCACCAACGTATGACTCCCCGCTAGGGGAGGGTCCCCCGTCAGGGACCCGCGCTGGGGATGGGGCTGCGGCCGTGGAAACGGCTGCTGTGGCCCTGCTATGGCGTTGGCTGGAGGATTTGGCCGAGGCGGCGGAGGCAGGAGGACAGGTTCAGTGGAGCACACCAGCAACCGCGTCTTTGTTCGATTTTGCACGAGTCTGGCCAGGCGCTGAACCCCATTCAGCCCTTGGGTCAACAGCACCGGAGGCTGCTACGCCGGCTCGGCAAGCGCCTGTATCCCTGGGTCATCCCACGGCGTTGTTGGCCGCGTGGGCTGCCGGTGATCGCCTGACGGCGGCGGTGGCAGCGCCGGACGGCAGGGTGCGCGGCGGCGGGGTTTGGTTACCGCGATTGCCTGCGGCCCATGAGCCTAACGTACCGGCATTGCGCTGGCAGGGTGAGCGCTGGAGCGGTGCGTTCAATGGACGGACTGTCCACCGTTTGCGGCTTACCTTGCCTTGGTCAGACGGACCGGCTGCTGTGTTGGAGTGTGTCGCGGTGCCCACCTCCCTGTGGCTGCACCTGGCTGTCCCTACAGGGTGGAACCAGGCGCGCTTGCGTGCCGGGGAAGGTACTCTGCGCCAGGCATTGGCCCGCACGGGCTGGCAGTTGCAGGCTTGGCATGTCACGGAATGGGGAGAGGAGGCGCCCTGATGCGTAAACAAGCGGTAGCTCTGCGCTACCGGCAGTCCCAGGAGCGAGCGCCGCGTGTTGTGGCCAAGGGTGCAGGGGCGGTGGCAGAAGCCTTGTTGCGCCAGGCCAACACAGCGGGAGTGCCGGTTCATGTCGATCCGCAGTTGACTGGTGCCTTGATGCAGCTGGAGGTCGACGCAGTCATTCCCGAAGAGTTGTACGCCGCAGTGGCGGAGGTCTTGGCGTATGTCTACCGCGAACGGCGCTGACCTCCCCCGGACCGGCCGTGCCGGGCGCCAAGTCCTCGGGCGGTGGGGAGAACAGGTGGCCTGTGAGTACCTGGAGCGGACCCTTGGGTGGCGCGTACAGCAACGAAACTGGCGCGGCCGCGGCGGCGAGTTAGACCTCGTCGCACAGGCCACGGCTGGCGAATGGGTGTTGGTGGAGGTGCGCACCCGGCAAAGCGGGGCGTGTGGTGGGCCGGAGGAGTCGGTGTCACCCGCCAAGCGCCAACGCCTCTGGCGCCTGGCTGTGGAGTGGCGGGCAAGCCAGCGTTTGTACGAGGCCATCCCGCTGCGGGTGGACGTCATTGCCGTGTATGTAGAGGCAGGGCGGGTGCAGCGGTGGGTTCACCTGCGTGGGGCGGTCGAAGGCTAAGTTCACCCAGGCCGCCCCGGCACCGGTGAAGAGCGGTATGCCAGGGCTTCTTCTAAGTGCACCGCGTCCACCTGGTTTTGCCCATCGACGGCCGAAATGGTACGAGCCAGCCGGATGACCCCTTGCCAAGCGCGGCGCGACAAGGCTAGCTGGCGACTGGCGCGATCCAGTTGCGCCTGGGCCCGCTCGCTCCAGTCGGCCAAGGGGTGGGTGCGGGAACGGTTGACTTGGCGGTGTTTTAATGCCTCCCGGGCTTTGAGTACACGCTCTCGCAACGCTGCTGTGGCAGGCTGGCCGGACGGGGATGAGGGGACGGAGCGGTGTGGTTGCAGCGGTACCACCATATCGATTCTGTCCAAGAGCGGTCCAGATAAGGAGGACCAGTAGCGCCGAAGGGTGGCTTCGCCGCATTGACAAGGACCCCAGCCGTACTGTCCGCAAGGGCAGGGGTTCATGGTTCCGAGTAGTTGGAAAGCGGCCGGCAAAACAGTGCTGTGACTCCCGCGATGCAGTTGCACCGTGCCGGATTCCAAGGGTTCTCGCAGGGTGTCTAGCGTAGCTCGGCGAAACTCAAGCAGTTCATCCAGCACGAGGACCCCGCGGTGCGAAAGGGTGGCTTCTCCTGGGTAGGGCGGTACCCCTCCGCCAATCATGCCCGCAGGTGTGAGGGTGTGATGTGGCATGCGTACAGGGGGTGCCAAGACGGGCAAACGGGTGCTTCCCGCTGCTTGATGTAAGGCAAACACCTCCAGGGCTTCGGCTTCGGTCAGGTCGGGGAGAATGGCGGCGTAACGCTCAGCCAGCATGGTTTTTCCACAGCCGGGCGGACCGACCAGGAGGACGTGGTGCTGGCCGGCAGCTGCGAGGCACAAGGCTCGTTTGGCGTCTGTTAATCCGTCGACGTCTTCCCATGTATTGCCCGTCTGCAGTGGCCGCAGGGGTTGCAGGGCCTGGGGTTGCTGTAAGCAGCCGCGGCGCAGGTCTTGGTAGACTTCGCCCAAGCTGCTGTAACCGTGCCAAGTCAGACCGCTCAGCGCAACACAGCCTTGCTGCTGGCGTGCGACGACCACAGCGGTGGCTCCGTTGTGTTGCAAGGCCAAGCCAAGGCTGGTCACTGCAGTCACCGGCAACAGTTCCCCAGACAGGGAGAGCTCAGCGGCAAACCCACACGGCGCGGTGGCGGGGGGAAGTTGGCCGACCGCGCGCAAGATGGCCACGGCAATCGCCAGGTCCAGGCCTGGACCGCGCTTACGTACGTTTGCGGGTGACAGGTTGACCGTGACCCGCCGCTGCGGAAACTCCAGGCCGGCATTGCGCAACGCAGCGCGGATGCGTAAACGCGATTCGTTGACAGAAGAGTCTGGTAATCCAACGACAGAAAACTGCGGCAGGCCTGGGCTAACGTCTGCCTCAACGCGTACACACGCCCCCAGCACGCCGTCGCAGACGGCGCCTAATGCGTAGCCAAGCATGGATTCGTCAGCTCCTCTCTGTATTCATCTTTGCTAAAGAGTGTTTCTTCCGCTTGTTGTCCGCGGCAAGTGGCAGGCCGTTCAACCGTTGGCCGGTGTACCTTGGCGGGGTGTTGCACGGGCCAGGGGGGGTGGGGACTGAAAAACCCTTGGTTGTGTACCCTGTTTCTTTACGTTGTACGGGAGGCCAGGGGTTCCGTCTAGTCTGCTTTGGCTGATTTTTTGCTGTGCTGGAGAGGTTCATAGACTGTCAGAATTGGCATATTGCAGACACAAGGCCAGCAGGTTACCATCGAAGACAAACGGGTTGGGGGTTGGAAGGGTGCAGGGACACAACGACAATCCGCGCAACTTGAAGCTTCCGGGACAGCGTACGCAACGGGCCCGCGTCGTGAGTTTACGAGCTTGGCGCGCCAAAAAACGGATGTATCACCTGCGCGGTGGCCAGAGCTGGACCCAGTGGTTGTTGTTTGCTTTAGCCTGGGGACTGGCTTTGGTTTCGGGGGCGTTTGCCCTGGCTAGCTGTATCCCGTTCCGGGGCCAGCCGGCGTGTGTGGTGTGGACTTGGCTTTTGGGGCTGGTGGGGTGTGCGTTGACGTTGGTCTTGTACGTTTGGCGCAACCGCTACGCCTTGCGGTTGCTCTGTGCGTTTGTTCTCTGCCTGGCGTTCTCCTTTGTCGCAGGCCTGGTGACGGTGTGGAGTCACGGTCACTAGGGAGCGGCAACAGAGGATGGGCGCCTGCTTCGGGGATACGCCCCTGCTCGGCCGGAATGGGGCAGGGGCGGTACGAGTTGTCAAACGCGCTGTGGTCCATTATCTTAATATAGGACTGTGCCCAGATCGCCGTTCGCGGTTCTTTCGACCGCGGAGACGACCGGTTTGGCTTTTTTCTTTTGTTCGGAAGCTGTCCGCTGAGCGGGCGGCCATTTGCGGGAGGAGGAAGGCACAGGATGAACATCCATGAATACCAGGCCAAGGCCGTGCTCGCACAGTACGGGGTGGCGGTGCCCCAGGGCAAAGTCGCGTTTACGGTCGAAGAGGCTGTCGCCAATGCCCGGGAGTTAGGCGGCCAAGGTGTGGTAAAGGCGCAGATTCACGCCGGCGGCCGCGGCAAAGCGGGCGGGGTGAAACTGGCTCGTTCGTTGGCAGAAGTCGAACAGCACGCGCGTGAACTGTTGGGCAAGACGCTGGTGACCCACCAGACGGGCCCGGAAGGCAAAGTGGTGAAACGGCTGCTGATTGAGCAGTTGACTGCCATCCAGAAAGAGTACTACATAGGCGTGGTGGTGGACCGCAGCGCAGGCCGGGTGGTGATGATGGCGTCTGCAGAAGGCGGCATGGAGATTGAAGAGGTGGCCGCGCAACACCCGGAAAAGATTTTCCGGGAGACCATCGACCCGGCCGTCGGTCTGTTGCCTTACCAGGCGCGCAACCTGGCCTTTGCCATGGAGATTCCGGCGCCGCTGGTGAACAAAGCGGTGCGTTTCATGCAGGGCCTGTACCAGTGTTTTGTAGAGAAAGACTGCTCTATCGCTGAGATCAACCCGTTGGTCACCACAGCAGACGGGGAAGTGTTGGCATTGGACGCGAAGTTGAACTTTGACGACAACGCCTTATATCGGCATCCGGATATCTTAGAGTTGCGGGACCTGGATGAAGAAGACCCGAAAGAGATTGAGGCTTCTAAGTTTGGTTTAAGTTATATCGCTCTTGACGGCAACATCGGCTGCATGGTGAACGGCGCCGGTTTGGCCATGGCAACCATGGACACCATCAAGTATTACGGCGGGGAGCCAGCCAATTTTCTCGATGTCGGCGGCGGGGCTTCCGAGGAGAAAGTGACGGAGGCCTTTAAAATCATCCTGTCTGATCCGAAAGTCCGCGGTATCCTGGTCAATATATTCGGGGGCATTATGAAGTGCGATGTGATTGCCAATGGGGTGGTTGCAGCCGCTCGCCAGGTGGGTTTGGACAAGCCGTTGGTGGTCCGTTTGGAAGGAACCAACGTAGAGCTGGGCAAGAAGATTTTGAACGAGTCCGGCCTGCAGATTGTGGCCGCCGACTCGCTGGCCGACGCTGCCCAACGCATCGTCAGCCTGGTGTGACACAGAGCGGCGCCTGGTTTTCAGGACAGCCAGCGCGGCAGACTCATCCGCCGGGCGGGATCCGGCGAGCAAGGAGAGAGAGCCATGAGTATTCTTGTCAATAAAAACACGCGCGTGATCACCCAAGGGATCACGGGCTCGCAGGGGTTGTTTCACACGCGGCAGGCTATCGAATATGGGACCAACGTGGTAGGTGGCGTGACACCGGGCAAAGGTGGTACCACGGTGGAAGGTGTGCCGGTGTTTAACACTGTCGAACAAGCGGTTCGGGAAACGGGCGCCAACGCGTCTGTGATCTACGTGCCACCGGCATTTGCGGCTGACGCCATCATGGAAGCGGTGGATGCCGGGGTGGACCTGGTCATTTGCATCACGGAAGGCATCCCGGTGCTCGACATGGTCAAAGTGAAACGTTTTATGGAAGGCCGCCGGTCCCGTTTGATTGGGCCAAACTGCCCGGGGGTCATTACCCCTGGCGAGTGCAAGATTGGGATTATGCCAGGGTACATCCACACGCCTGGAAAGGTCGGCGTGGTGTCCCGCAGTGGCACGCTGACGTATGAGGCGGTGTACCAGTTGACGGTGCGGGGTATCGGTCAGTCGACCGCTGTGGGCATCGGCGGTGACCCAGTGAAGGGAACCGAGTTCATTGACGTGCTGAAGATGTTTAACGAAGACCCAGAGACAGAAGCGGTCATCATGATTGGGGAGATTGGAGGAACCGCGGAAGAACAAGCGGCGGAGTGGATCCGCCAGCACATGAAAAAACCAGTAGTCGGCTTTGTAGCAGGAGCTACTGCCCCGCCTGGACGGCGCATGGGCCATGCAGGGGCCATCATCTCCGGTGGCAGCGGCACAGCGGCGTCTAAGATTGCAAAGATGCAAGAGTGTGGTATTCGCGTCGCACCGACCCCTTCGGAGATGGGGTCCACGCTGTATGCCGTGTTGGAGGAGCGCGGGCTGCTCGCGCGCTGCAAAGTCAAGGCGTAAAGGAATCCAACAGGCCAGCACATCGGCTTGATCCACAACAACGCCGGGCATCGTCACATGCCTGGCGTTGTCGTCTTTCACAGGACGTGATGCACCTGGCCGCATAGGAGTGGCAAGGGAAGGGCAACGGGCGGACAATGAGGTCATGCAAGCTGTTCAGACCCTAGGAGAAGGGGGCGTTAACCGTGGAGCCTGAAGAGCGAGCGGCGTGGATTGCGTTGGCGGCTTGTCCAGCGTTGGTCCCGTCCTCTTTGCGCAGCCTGTTGCAGTCGTTTGGTTCAGCACGGGCGGTCTATGAGGCAGACGCGGGGGAGTGGGCGGCACGTACGCGTATGCGTGTCCAGACGCAACAGGCTTGGTTGGCGTGGCGCAAACGGCACGCCCCTGCCCTGTCTGTCGAACCTGCTTTGGCCCAGCGTGGTATCCGCTGTGTGTTGCCAGAAGACATCGACTATCCAGAGGGGCTTAGGCATTTGCAAGCACCGCCTGCCGCGTTGTTTGTCTCCGGGCCAGCTTGGCCTTGGCGGCAGCGTAGTCTGGCGGTGGTGGGGACGCGGCGGGCGTCTCGCTACGGCTTGGAGGTGGCTGCCTGGATAGGAGAAACCCTGGCCGCTGCTGGGTGGAACGTGATATCTGGATTGGCGCTGGGAATTGACGGGGCTGCGCAGAAGGCTGCCTTGGACGCGGGTTGTTCCACCGCGGTCTTGGCCTGTGGCGTCGACCTGTGTTATCCTCCGGCTCATCAATCTTTGTATCAACGGTTGCGAGAGCGCGGTGCCTTAATTAGCGAGTATGCCCCGGGTACACCGGTGCAACGCTACCAGTTTCCTGAAAGAAACCGGCTGATTGCGGCGCTTGCTGAAGCGGTGGTGGTGGTGCAAGCTGGGGAGCAAAGCGGCGCCTTGGTGACTGCTGACTGGGCGCTGGAGCTAGGCCGAGAGGTCTACGCAGTTCCCGGCCCTATTACATCGGTGATGTACAAGGGTTCCAACCGGCTGCTGCAGAGTGGGGCCAGGGTGTTGATCGACCCGGCAGACCTGTTGGCCGATTTTGGGGTGGTGACTGCACCGCAGCAACCTGCGAGCGGGGTCCCGGCGCGCTGGCGGGAACTTTACGAGGCGTTAGGGGAAGGGGCGACAGCGGTTGCCTTGGCAGCGTGGCTGCAGCAACCATTGGGGGTGGTCTACGGAGGCTTGCTGGAATTGGAGATGGGCGGATGGGCAGAGAAACGGCCCGGCGGGGTTTATGCTGCCCGGCCCCGGTCCGTTTGCAAATAAAAGAGACCGGGTGATAATATGGTTAGAACTGTGCGGTCCTGTGCGGCTGCGTTTTGCTTGCGGCACGCCGCCGTACGCCTGATCTGGCGACGGCAGCCATCGAGGGAGGTAACACATTGGCAGACTATCTGGTCATCGTCGAGTCTCCGGCGAAGGCAAAGACCATTGGCAAGTACCTCGGCAAGCGTTATGCGGTGAAGGCCTCCATGGGCCACGTGCGGGACCTTCCGAAAAGCCAACTTGGCGTAGATGTGGAGCACGGTTTTGCACCGCACTACATCACCATTCGCGGCAAAGGTGAAGTGATCAAAGGCTTGCGGGAAGCCCGCAAAAAGGCTAAAAAAGTGTTTCTCGCGGCAGACCCAGACAGGGAAGGGGAAGCCATTGCCTGGCACTTAGCCACCTTGCTCGACCTTGATCAGGACGAACCATGCCGGGTGGTGTTTCATGAGATTACCAAGGATGCTGTGAAGGCAGCTTTTCAACAGCCAAGAAAACTGAATTTTGACCTGATCAATGCACAGCAGACCCGCCGTATCCTCGACCGGCTGGTCGGGTATCGGTTAAGTCCGCTGCTTTGGAAGAAAGTTAAAAAAGGTTTGTCGGCGGGGCGGGTGCAATCGGTCGCGGTGCGGTTGGTGGTCGACAGAGAACGCGAGATACGGGCGTTTGAACCGGAAGAATACTGGACGGTCGACGCCAACTTTGTGTTAGACAAAGGCAAAATGAAAGCCCGCTTCACCGGGTATCACGAGGAAAAAACCCCTTTGCCCAATGAGCAAGCGGTACAGGAGCTGTTGGCACGGGTGGCTGGACAGAGTTTTATGGTCCAGCGCGTGCGCCGGGCGGAGCGGCGGCGACATCCTAGTCCTCCGTTTACTACCAGCAGCCTGCAACAAGAGGCAGCGCGAAAACTTGGCTTTCGAGCGTCCAAGACCATGTCTGTGGCTCAGCAACTGTACGAAGGCCTGGATGTCGGCGAGGAAGGCGCGGTGGGCTTAATCACCTATATGCGCACCGACTCGACACGCGTTTCTGAGGTCGCGCAGCAAGAGGCTCGGTCGTGGATTCACGAGCGTTTTGGGGCGGCGTATATACCGGAAACCCCGCGCCAATACACTGCCCGCCGGAATGCGCAAGACGCCCATGAAGGGATCCGGCCGACGTCCGTTTGGCGAGAACCCGACCGGCTGCAGCCGTTCCTCACTCGGGATCAGTATCGTCTCTACAAATTGATATGGGAACGATTTGTTGCCAGCCAGATGAGTCCGGCGTTGCTCGATACGACGACCGTAGATATCGCAGCCAACGACGCCTGGTTTCGAGCCACCGGATCGGTGTTGAAATTTCCGGGATTTATGGCGGTGTATACGGAGGGGACGGACGAACCCAGCGAGGAGGAGGATCACCGCCGCTTGCTGCCGCCCGTGACGGAAGGGGAAGAGCTGCCCGTACCTCAGCTTGCTCCCGAGCAACACTTTACCCAGCCACCGCCACGCTATAGCGAGTCGACGCTGGTGAAGGCGATGGAGGAGCTGGGGATTGGCAGGCCGAGCACGTATGCGCCCACCCTGGAGACGATTTTAAAACGCGGCTATGTGG